>CAZYLA010000089.1:0-1578 GCA_964648435.1 uncultured Candidatus Saccharibacteria bacterium | reverse complement strand
CGCTAACCTTCCTTAAAAAAACATTAAAGCTTGTACCATTTGACTAGGAATACCCGCGCGCTTTTGCTGAAATGGAGGCGCTCGCAGACCCTGTGCCCGAGAGGCAGAACGACGAGTGGTACAGGGTTAAGGACTTGACTTGAAAGTTACCTTTCGTTTTTTCTTACCAAGAAATTCAAATTTTATAGTTAGATATTCTTTTGGCAAAATCTTCTTCACCCGATCAGCCCATTCAATAAGGATAATTTTTTCTTTTTCTTTTAAAACCTCATTAAATCCAAGATCGAGAAATTCTCGAGGGTCCTTAATCTTATAAGCATCAAAATGGTAAAGCTTTTTAATATTTTTCTTATCAACTGGATATTCTCGCATAATTAAAAAGCTTGGTGAGGTAATGTTGTGTTTTATACCTAAGCCACGAGCAAAACCTTTTATAAAAGTGGTTTTGCCACCTCCAAGGTCACCAATTAAAGCAATAACTTTACTACCCTTAACTTCACGGGCTAATGTTTCTCCTAATTTTTCTGTTTCCTTAGCGTTTTTAGTAATGTACTCCATATTTTAAGTTAACGGAGGACAGTCCTCCGCTTTCTTGCGGAGGACTGTCCTCCGTTTTTCTCTAGCTAAATACCAAAAGTAAAAGTCCAACAATAACTAAATAGGGCGCAAAAACTGACAAAGAATATTTTTTAACAAACTCTAAAAAATATTTAATTGCAAGATAACTGAAAATAAAGGAAACAAGAAAGCCAATGCCAAGCACCAAAAGACTTTCATTAAAACCTGTTTTAGTTGCTTTAAAAATCTCAAAGAAGTTGGCACCAAGAATTACTGGTAAAGTCAAAAGAAAAGCAAAATAAGTAGCCGATTTTCTTTTTAGGCCCGCAATAAGTCCCCCGCAAATTGTAAGACCAGCCCGGGAAATGCCAGGAAAAACCGCGACTGCCTGGAAAAAGCCGATGAATAGCGCGGCCGCAAAAGAAAGTCCAGCGACTTTCTTTTGCGGCCGCGCTATTTTTTCAACTACCAGAAATATAAGTCCGGTCAAAATTAAAAACAAAGCCACCCAAAAATTAGTCCGAAAGTATTTGTCAACCAAATCTTCTAGCAAAAATCCAGCAGTAAAAGCAGGGATGCTCGCAATAATTAAATTCCAAAAAAGTTTAAGTGAATTTTCTTTCCTTTTTACAAAGATACTTTTTAATATCCTCCTCCATGTTGGCCAGAAAAAAATAATAATTGCCAGTAAACTTCCGCCGTGCAAAATCACATCAAAGAAAAGACCAGTATCAGAAATTTTAAAAACACTTCTTAAAAAAACAAGATGCCCAGACGATGATACTGGCACAAATTCAGTTATCCCCTGAATAACCCCCAAAATTACACTTTCAAAAAAATCCATATATCTCTATCGTAGCTTAAATTTTCCCTTCTTTCAATCTCGCTTGACACCCTTTAGGGGTTAACTCCTCTACAGCGAATTGCTAACTATTTTAATAGCCAAAATGTAAACAACGCTTGAATGGGTATTCCTAGTCAAATGGTACAAGCTTTAATGTTTTTTTAAGGAAGGTTAGC
>CAZYLA010000088.1:0-1686 GCA_964648435.1 uncultured Candidatus Saccharibacteria bacterium | reverse complement strand
TTTTGTGCATTGATACAGGGTTTTTTAATACCAGGATAGGGTCGACAAAAGTGTACCGATTAACAAAAGCATTAAAAGTCCAGTCCTTTGATAATAATTTATCTAGTCCCCCGAAGGTTGAATCTGCACCATTACCCACCACTAGCGAATTTACACCATCTTTTTTTGCTGCATGGGCGGCCCCAAAAATGCCTACTTCAGCAGGATGCAGAGGTGCTTTCTTATTTTTCATAAGTAAATCCATGTGTTTATCATAATCTTCCCAACCTACATTGATAATGCGATGTTTTAATCCAAGTTTTTTTGTGTATTTTTTTGCTTGGGCACTTTCATCAATGGCTCCTTTAGCTAGAAATCTTATTGTGTAAGCCCGGGTAGTTTTAGGCATAAACGCAGCTAATATAGCAGAATCCATTCCTCCACTAAGAAGAATGCCAACATTTTTTTTAGGGCACTTGTTTTTGATAATACTCTTTAGCGCTTTAAGAACTTGAGAAGAATTGCCGACCCCAAATTTATTGTTAATAGAATCTTTAGGGAGGGTTGGTACTACTCCCTTTTTCCACGCGGGACCTTCTTTTACAACATATCTAAACGCTAAGTATGAACTTAAACAAAAATTATTGTATTTATCATTACCCATAAATCTTTTTAGCTATTTTAGCAAAGAAACTTTTTCTAAAAAGCATAGAGATTATTCTTAGGGTGTCCATAAATAACCTTTGATTTGAAACTTCATCTTCATAAGTAGCTTCTATGGGGACTTCTTTAATGTTGAAATTGTTTTTAGCCACTTCAAAAATTATTTCAGAAGAAATAGCCATTCTTGAGGATTGAAGCTCCATTTTTTCAATCACCTTCCGTTTTAAAGCTCGGTAGCCACTTTGGGAGTCAGTGGTCGTTTTTTTACCACAAGCAAGATTTGTTAAAAAAGTTAAAATTAAATTGCCCCAAAGCCGATGACGCGGAAAATTTTGCCAACCATTTTTGTCTAAAAGTCGGGAGCCAATAGCAACATCACAGTGGTTGTAAATAAGCATATTAAGAACTTTTTTGACGTCACTGGGGTTATGTTGGCCGTCTCCGTCTAACGTAACAATAATATCAGCTTCTCTCTTTAGAGCTTCTTGAAAACCTGTCTGGAGAGCTCTACCAAGACCCTTATTTTCTGGGTGGGAAATAACAACAGCTCCATTGGTACGGCCATTATTTTTAGTGTTGTCTGTGCTTCCGTCATCAACAACAACAATCTCATCAACAAGACCATTTAGGCCTTTAACAACCCCACCAATAGTTTTTTCACAATTTAAAGCGGGAATAACCGCAACAACTTTCATTTTATTCCCCAATCTTTAATGAATTTTAAAGCGTGAATAGTCACAAATTTAAAGTCTTTTAATGATTTGATTTTAAAAAGTCGTCTTAAGATATATTTTGGCCGAAAATAGAAAGAAATGTATGCCCAGCGCCGACCCCTTTCAAGATCTTTCCTTGAAAGGAGGGGTGTTTCCAAAATCGCCCGGTTAATTTCAAAATCTTCCCATTTGTCAGTAGTGAGCCAGTTTTTTCTTTTTGCAAATTCATAAAAAGGTGTCCCAGGAAAGGGAATAGCGCAATAAAATTGAGCATAATCAGGATCTAATCTCTTGGCGAATTTAACAGTTTTTTTGATTGTTTTGGTAGTTT
>CAZYLA010000087.1:0-1803 GCA_964648435.1 uncultured Candidatus Saccharibacteria bacterium | reverse complement strand
TCCCCAGGCGCGTTCTCCCAGGCCTTTCTGGCTTCTTTCAGGGTATTGGCTTCACAAACAGCTAAACAGGGCAGACCCAACTGAGAGCGGAGATACGAAACTGAGCATCTGAGCTCTTCAGCCATTTTCTCAAGATCTAGCCTCTCAAGATCTAAACCTAACTCCATTTTCCTTTTCCTCCTTTTGTCCTTAAAAATGCCAGTGCTTTGTTGTTTTTTATGGTAGCATGCTCAAGAAATACTGTCAAGCCCTAAAGGTAATGTGCACACACATATGGCGGTTTTTCTCAGGACAGCTGTATGTTCCTTGGGAACCTGGCTTTTTTTGTTTTGAAGCGCCGAAAAATCCCGCAGAATTCTGCGGGGTTTTTCGGCGCAAAGTTTTTTAAGCTTTAGGTTGTAGTTTTGTGCTTTAATCTTTGAGTCTTGAGCTTTCTATATATCCAAATTCTCCACTTGCTTGGCGTGAACTTTAATAAAGCGTTTTCTAGCAAAGACATCTTCGCCCATCAAAGTGTTAAAAACAAGATCTGCTTTCTCGGCATCTTTGATCGTTATCTGCCTTAAAACCCTGTTTTCAGGATTCATGGTAGTTTCCCAAAGCTGGTCTGGGTTCATCTCACCAAGACCTTTATAGCGCTGAATAGAAACCTGCTTACCTTTTTTTCTGAATGCCTCTATAATTTCTTCTTTGTCCGCATCTGTATAAGCATACTCAATTTCCTTGCCTGACTGAATTTTGTATAGGGGTGGCTCGGCAATATATAAATAACCTTTTTTAATAATTTCTTCAAAATAACGATAAAAGAGAGTTAAAAGAAGAGTCCTAATATGGGCGCCGTCAACATCCGCGTCAGTCATAATAATAATCCGGTGATAACGGAGTTTCTCAATATCAAATTCTTCTCCAACACCGGTCCCAAGGGCAATGATTAAAGTTTTAATTTCTTTCGAGGAAAGCATTCTGTCTAGAGGCGCCCTCTCAACATTTAAAATTTTACCCCGCAAAGGTAGAACTGCCTGAAACTCGCGGTTCCGGCCCTGCTTAGCAGAACCGCCAGCACTGTCACCTTCAACAATAAAAAGTTCGGCTTCCTCTGGAACCCGAGTTGTACAATCAGCCAGCTTGCCTGGTAAAGTAAGTCCATCTAGGGCGCCTTTTCGAATGACCGCGGTGCGAGCTGCTTTTGCAGCCAGCCGCGCACGAGCTGTTAAAACGCATTTTTCCAAAATCGCCCGAGCATCACGTGGGTGCTCCTCCAAATATTCCTTAAGAGCTTTGCCAACGACCGCATTAGTAATTGTTCTCACTGCGGGATTGCCAAGCTTGGATTTTGTCTGACCTTCAAACTGAGGATTCCTAAGCTTCACACTAATAACCGCTGTCAAGCCCTCTTTGACATCATCGCTCGTTAAGTTGCCTTCTTTTTCTTTAATGTATCCCTGCTTGCGGGCATAATCATTCAAAACTCGAGTTAAGGCAGTTCGAAAACCGGTTAAATGCGTTCCCCCTCCAGTATTCAAAATATTATTCGCAAAAGGAAAAATATGGTCTTTATAGCCGTCATAATATTGAAGCGCAACTTCAACTAAAGTGCCATCTTCTTCTTTGGAAACATAAAAAGGAACTTCATTTTTCACTTCTTTTCCTTGATTCAGATATTTGACATAAGAAGCAATCCCGCCTTCAAAATAAAAAGAATACTCTTTTTTTACTTCTTTATTCCGTTCGTCAAAAACATTTATTCTTACCCCTCTAGTTAAATAGGCCTGCTTTCGAAGATGGGACAAAATTACATTCCAG
>CAZYLA010000086.1:0-1919 GCA_964648435.1 uncultured Candidatus Saccharibacteria bacterium | reverse complement strand
ATGTTTTCCATCCTTGGTGATTTGGCTTCTTACCAGTCAAAAACCAAATAGGTATTATGAGAGCCCAAACAAACATTCCACCAATAATAAATAGAATAAATAAGCATACTCTCATAATTCTCCTTTAAATACTTTATCTAAAATTGTTTATAAAATAAAAAAATCAGATCGATATTTTAGTCTTTATAGCGGGTGAGTCTAAAAAGTTTTGGTGAGTCCTTTTTACTTTGGGCTTCAATCAAAACATTTTTTGCGCCACGGCGTTGGCACCGGAAAAAACAAATCTGTACCGTTATTATTAAGTTCCATTAAGGCTAGTTGTTTAAATTTTAAACATTCTTGTTGCATATTTTTTTATTCATCTACTTATTTAATTTTACCTTATAAATAATCATCCTTTTCTTTCTCTATCTGATCAAGTCTCTTGAGATAAGACATGAGACGCAGATTATAAATTTCTGCCACTTTTTTATTCATGTCATCCCAATTATCAAAAAGCGCGCTTACTGGTCTGTCATCTTTTTCTTTGAGGGTTTCAAACCTTTTCGCGTAATCAGTTCTTACTTTCAATGCGGGGTGCGAGTCATAGACATTATGAGAGTCACTTGTAGATAAAATGTCTAGTTTTAATTTTTTGATTGGCAGTTTTTTATGTGCAAATTCCATAAATTTAGAAAAGTCTGTTATCATTTTTTCTTCTTTAAGAAATCGAGGGACAAGATTAGCTTCTATTACCTCGTTAAATACTAAATCGTTTGTTGCTACTTTAAGAAGACCGCTACTAAAAGCTTTCCCGCCATATAAATTCATTGCCATTATATCAGCCATAACCTCACGAATTCTTGAAAAACCATTTGTAACCTTAAAGTAGAGACGGACAAATAAGAATAGTATCCAGTATGCTGGGTTAAGTGACATAATAAGACTTACTAAACTCATTTCTTCTTTTCCATTTTTAGGTGGGCCAGGTACTGATTCTAAAGCACTTGTTAAGGAGCTACTCATAGAATAAGTAAAAGAGTTCCATTGGGTATCACGATTACTAAAATGACCATACTCATGAGCTAATATAGCCTTGAACTCGCCAGTGGTTAAACCATGAAGTGAAGGCAGCCCTATTTCTAACACCCTTTCTCCACCACCAAAAATTGTTGTAAATAGACTCCCATCTAAGTAGACTCCTATTCCCGGATCAGGGGCGATAATAATTTTACTTATTGGCTCTGCTTTTACTTCCTTTGCTATTTCCCTTGTTATTTCCCAAAGCTTTCTTTGATCATCACTTTTAACATAGACCCCGAGAGTCTTTCTTTTTGGTGGAAAAAACAAATAATAAAATCCTGTAAAAATTGCTATAACAGTACCCAAAACAACAATAACAAGCCCGATTAAAATTGCTATTGGTATCCTTTCAGCACTAAATAGTAACGATAAGCCGTACAAGGAAAAAGTTATAGCCGAATAAAGTGCAAATAGAAAAAGATAAACAAGAAATGGTAATAGCGTTATTAAAACAAGCCCAAAAGTACGGAGCAATCTTCTATCATTAAAAAGATTTTTACTCTTGTTTTCTAAAAAATCTTTAACGGAATCATTAAATTTTTTATCAAGCGATCCACCAACTGCTCTAATTATAAAATAAATTATCAAAGCAATTACAAGATAAAACAAAAGGTCTTGCCAACTAAATGCCAGAGAAAGAAAACTAATAAAAATAAGAAATGCTGTACCAAACACCAAAAGCAATAACGCGAAAATTAAGCCGATAGTCTTCATATTTTATTTATTAAGCTTTGATCTTTTAAAACTATTACTTATCACCTAGAAATATTCACACTTATCAACTTTTCCCTTACTTGCGTCACAAGAAAATATTTGTCTGCCATTATACCAAGCTATAATACTCACTAAGGGTCTTT
>CAZYLA010000085.1:0-1981 GCA_964648435.1 uncultured Candidatus Saccharibacteria bacterium | reverse complement strand
GATATTTTGATCATTTGAATTTGTTTAGAATTTAGAAATTAGAGTTTAAAAAAATAGTAAATAACCTCAAGAAATGCAGAAATGAAAGTACTCTTTAGATCAAAAACTTTTCTGATTTTTTTCTTTTTAGCAGTAATTATACTGCTCATTTTTTTGCATTTAAAGGGATGGCTGATTCCTATTGAAAGATTTATTTATGACTTAACAGTGCCCTTTCAAAAGTTTTTTAAAATTATCAGCAATAAAATCTTTGATTTTATTGGTGTTATTTCTTCAATTAAAAATTTAAGTCGGGAAAATCAGAGTCTAAAGCAAGAAAACCAAAAATTGCTTTCAGAAATCTCTCGGCTGGAGGGCATTGAAGAGGAAAATGAGAGTTTAAGAAGAGAACTTAGCCTTTTACCGCGAAAAAAATACAATCTTGTGACGGCTACAGTTGTTTCTTTTGACCAAAGCGGTCTTGTTAAAGCTCTGACCATCAACAAAGGTAAAAAAGACGGCATTCAGGAAGGAATGCCGGTCATTGTTTCTAATGGAATCTTAGTCGGCCAAGTAAAAGAAGTGGGGCGTCATTCTGCGAAAGTTCTCCTTATTATTAATAGTCAAAGTCGCATTGATGCAAAAATTCAAGAAAGCAATGCTAGGGGGACAATTAAAGGAAAGTATGGCCTTGGTCTTTCTTTTGAAAACATTCCTCAGGATGTGGTTATAAAAAAGGGGGATCTTGTAGTTACTTCTGGCAAAAGCGGCATTTTCCCGCCCAACCTTGTAATCGGCCGGGTTCGAGAGGTTTATTCAAGCCCAAATGAAATTTTTCAGAAAGCAGACGTTATTCCGGAGGCATCATTTTCTTCCTTAAAAATTATTTCAGTTATCTTATCAGGGAATCTATGAGAGTAATCGTTATAATTTTGATTTCGCTTTTTCTTCTTGCTGTTCAATTTTCACTACCCGGGAGTTATTTTTTTAAATTTTTTATCCCCAACCTTGTTTTGGTCTTTCTTGCAACCGCAGCTTTTTATTTAGAATTTAAAGAACTTCTTTTTTATACATTTATTACTGGTTTTATTCTAGATATTTCTTCGGTTTTGCCATTTGGGTTTTTTTTAATTACTTATTTAACCGTTGGGAGCACACTTTATTTTCTTCGACAGCTTTTTCACGAAACCCATCTTTATTCTGCTTTAATTTTTACTGTCCTTGGGACTGTTCTTTTTTATCTTTTATTTATTATCCTTCTTGCGGTTTTTTCTTTTTTAAAATACGCATCCTTTACTGAATTAAATTTTAAGTATTTGACCTTAGCAATTTTGCCAGCAAATTTAGTTGCCAATCTGGGAGTGGCTTTTTTCTTTTTCTTTTTTACTAAAAAACTTTTTAAATGGCTTTCTTATTATAGGGAGGAGACTTTAAAACGTTAAAATGAAAGACCCATTTTCCGTAGAAAAATTTATAGATAAGGATTTAAGAGTAAATAATAAAAAGACACTCGAATTTGAAGAAAGTTTTCTAGATAGCAGCGATGAGGAAGCTACCGGCATAGAAACGCCAATCAGCGAGAAAAAAATTATCCTTCTAGCGGGAGCAATTGTCTTAGCTTTAGGATTTGTAGCGGCTCGAACTGCTTATCTTCAAATTGTTAAAGGAAAGGAATATCGAGAGTTAGCTCAGGAAAATAGAATATTTACGAGGATTATTACAAGCCCCCGAGGGATTATTTTTGATAAAAATAAAAAACCACTTCTTAAAAATGTTCCGAGCTTGGATATTATTGCAGTACCCTCAACCCTTCCTCAAGATACGGAGTCTTTAAATAAAGAAATTCAACTTCTTTCTAAGATTTTAGAAGAGGACGAGGAAAAACTAAAAGGACTTTTGGAACCAACGCTGAGGCCAGTTTTTACTCCAATTCTTTTAAAAGAAAATATTTCTCATGATACGCTTTTAAACTTAGAGAGTAATAAAGAAAATTTACCTGGTA
>CAZYLA010000084.1:0-2089 GCA_964648435.1 uncultured Candidatus Saccharibacteria bacterium | reverse complement strand
ATAAATAAAATAATTCGGATGAATATTCATTTTTTATTTTTATTTCAAAGAAAATAAACCTCTGGTGGAGAAAAGCCGTCAAAATGAGAAGCATAAGAAAGAGTGTATGCTCCGGCATTCATAATATATACTCTGTCGCCAATATTTAAATCAGGAAGCAAAACGTGGTCAAACATTTTATCAACACTGTCACAAGAAGGCCCGGCAACAGTAAATTCTTTTAAAGGTCCTTTTTCGATTGTTTTTAATTCATATTGAAAACCTTCAATGGTCTCCATTAGGCCGTTAAAAACTCCAATATCTAAGTAGAGCCATTTTTTATTGGGTCGCTTTGCTTTGCCAATAACAGAGGCGCCTAAAATCGCCGCATCGCCGATAATAGCCCGGCCAGGCTCCATATAAAGTTTAACATTTTTAAAAACATTTTTCTTAAGAGCTTTTTTAATTCTTAAAGCAATATCGTCAATAGACGGTGTTTTTTTTGTATGTTTTATAGGAAGACCGCCGCCCAAATTAATGCTGTCAAGCTTTATTCCTCTTTTGGCGGCTGATCTAAAAACCGACGACACCCTTTTAAGGGCGTTTGCCCAGTTGCGTTCATTGAGGCACTGGGAGCCGACATGGAAAGTAACGCCTTTCGGCTTCAAACCTAATTCCTTAGCTAATTTTAATAATTTTACTGCCTTTCTGTAATCTATTCCGAATTTGAAAGAAAGTGGCCAGTCGCTTCCTTTGTTATCGACAATGATTCTTATATGAACTTCGCTTTTTGGCGCGTATTTACTTATTTTTTTTGCCTCTAATTCTGAATCAAAAACATAATGCCTAACACCATAATTATATGATTCTTTAATGAACCCCGGGGTTTTAATAGGGTTTGAAGAGATTATTTTGTGGTCTTTTACATTCAACTTTTTTAAATTATTAAGTTCGCCTACTGAAGCAACCTCAAAACCGCCTCCTAATTTGTTAATGGTTTTTAAAACTTCCAGATGAGGGTTTGCTTTGACAGCATAGAAAACTTTTAGGCCGGGAATACTGTTCTTTATGCTATTAAAATTTTTCTTTATAATTTCTTTGTCAAAAACAACAAAAGGCGTCTTTAGATTCTTGGTTTTTTCTAGCACTTCTTTTGAGAGTTCCATATTGACAAATTTTAATTTTTAGGATAATATGCTATAATATGCTGTAAGCTAATTATAGCATAAGAAAGCGATATTTCAAAGTCAAGGAGGGATAAAAAATGAAGGCAAGAATTACGAATACAGTGGTGCTAAGAACAGAGAAAACTCAAGTCATTGAGGAGCCGGCACTCCGAGAAAAAATGTGGGCGATCTATCTTGATTCTTTTGCCAGTTCCAGAAAAAGTTGTGCCCAGGATCAAGTTTGTTACGACAAAGAGAATTTCCTGAAGGCGCTCACAGACAGAGATTACTGGAAGTTTTTGGTTTTTGCGGCGGAAACCGATGAAATCGTTGCCTTTTCCCTGGTGACTAACAATCTTGAAAAAGCTCACATTGCCTATATTTCTCCTGAATACCTCTGCCACCAGTTTCCGTATTACGCCAGAAGGGGCAGAGTTTACTATGTGACTGCTTTGGCAGTTCTGCCGGAATCTCAGAAAAGCGTAAAAACCTTTGCCGCCATTATTGATTCTATCCAAACATTTATTTGGGAGAATCAGGCAGTGGTTGCCTATGACTTTTCTGAAAATAAGAATCAACTTCTTGCAAAAGCCATCGCTGAAGTAGGAAGGAGGCATGGCCGGCCAGTGGCAACCCTGGAGCTTGATAGGCAGCGCTACGTTGCCCAGCACTTTGAAGCCCAGGGCCCGCCGTTTTAAAGCCGCTTCACAAGTCCAGACTCAAAAGGCGTTCCGGTATCTATCGGAGCGCCTTATTCTTATCCCAAACAAAAAAATAAGATTGATTATAAGAAAAGAGGCCTGCTCTTCAAGGTTGAAAGCAGGTCTCTATAGGAACCAATAACATTACCAGCCAGTGGTATCCACCTTCAGGGTACCACTGGTGACTAAAAACGGGTGGCGGAAAGAGTATTCAATTTCTTCTGCTGGTTTGAACCAGGGGTC
>CAZYLA010000083.1:0-2090 GCA_964648435.1 uncultured Candidatus Saccharibacteria bacterium | reverse complement strand
TATAAAAACGACAGATTTGATGTTTCTAAACCAGAGTCAGAAGAAAACCCAAGAATAATTCTAATAAAAAAGTGGGGATTTGCCTCATATGTCGGCCTGGACAAGGTTTTTTACCAATTAAAAGACAAAGAACAAAACAGCACTTCTGGTCTAATCGGCTATAAAGAAATAGAAAATAAAAAGGTTTGGTTTATTGGACCAAATATTTTCTATCATTCCTATCTTACTGGTAACGATGCTGAGCTAAATTTTTTAAGACAGCTTAGCGAGCCTGAAAACAAGAAAGAACGCCCTAATTTTTCTCTAAACGAAGAAATATTAAACCCCGAAGGAGGATATCTAAAATTTAATTTTGAATCCGACAAACCCTTTCTGGGCTTATTATCCTTTACCTTTTCGCCCCACTGGAAAGCATACTTAGATGGCGAAGAAATTAAAATCTATAATCTTGAAGACCTAATGGTTTTAAATCTACCTTCTGGAAATCATACTTTAGAAGTACATTATAAAAATATTCCTATACACACAATTTGCCGCACAATTTCCCTTGCTTCTCTTTTCACTCTCCTTATTCTTTTAATAATAAGTTCTTTTATAAAAACCAAAAAAAGAAATGAGAACATTAATTATTAACCCGCCGTCTTGGCGGGGTCACAAATTCATTCGGGAGGGTAGATGCGAACAAAGGCAATCTTCATTCCAATATATGATGGTGCCAATCTCGCTCCCTTCGATTGCTGCGGTTTTAATAAAGAATGGGATAAAGGTAAAAATTCTTGACTTAAATATCAAAAATATGACACTACAGGAAATAAAAGAAGAAATCAAAGAATTCAATCCCAAACTCATCATCTTCAATTATTCTACAGCTACTTATCATGGAGACAAAGAATTTACAAAAGCTGTTAGAATTTTTCACAAAGCCCACTTCACAGCAATTGGTGTTCATATCACAACTCTACCAGAAGAAGTACTATGTGAAACTGTTCTCGATTCAGTCGTAAGAAGAGAGCCAGAAATAACTTGTCTAAAATTGGCTCAAGCCATTGAGAAAAATAAAGATTTAAAAAAAGTCTTAGGTATTTCTTATAAAAAAAATAATATGATAATTCACAACAAGGATAGACCTTTTATTAAAAACCTTGACAAACTTCCTTTTCCAGCAAGAAATTTACTAGAAAATGAAAAATACACCTTGCCATTTTATAACCGGCCATACACTCTCCTTGTTACCTCTCGGGGTTGTCCCCATAATTGTTCTTTCTGCACGGCTAAGTTATATTACGGCGAGAGATTAAGACAAAGAAGTGCTAAAAACATAGTTGATGAAATGGAAGAAATTAAAAATAAATATAATATTCATTACATTACAATGTGGTCAGATACTTTTACTTTAGACAGGAAATTTGTAATGGATTTATGCGAAGAAATTTTAAAAAGAAAACTAATAATCAAGTGGATGTGTAATTCTCGCGTTGATACTGTTGACGAAGAAATGCTTAAAGCAATGAAAAAAGCCGGCTGCATTGGGATTGCTTTTGGAGTCGAGTCCGGCGTCCAAGAAATTTTAGATAAAGCAGGTAAAAAAACAACCTTAAAAGAAATTGAAAAAGCATTTAAATTAATGAAAAAAGTAGGCATTGAATCATTGGCTCATTTTATTTTTGGTCTGCCTGGCGAAACTACCAAAACAATCAAAAAAACTGTTAAATTCGCCAAGAAACTAGACCCTGATTATGCCCAATTCTATTGCGCCATTCCCTTTCCTGGCACTGATTTTTATAAACAAGCGGTTAATAATAACTGGCTCACAACTAACGATTGGAGCAAATACGAAATTAATCAAGCAATTATTAACACACCCTCTCTTTCTATAGAAGAATTAAAAAGGGCCCGCAAAAAAGCTTATCAATCATTTTATTTAAGGCCCACTTACATTTTAAAAATAATACTCAAAATAAAATCATTAAAAGAGTTTCAAAAAATCTTTACTCAAAGCATTAATTTCGTTAGAGACTGGGTTCTAAAATCATGAAAACTATTGCGGTTATTCCCGCTTTAAATTGTGAAAAAACTATTGGTGGGGTTGT
>CAZYLA010000082.1:0-2378 GCA_964648435.1 uncultured Candidatus Saccharibacteria bacterium | reverse complement strand
TATGATCGCTATTTGAAAAGATCTTAATTGAAGTGCCAATTAAAATTGCTGCTGGGATTCCCGGATGCCTTTCAAAGTTTCTCGATGCCTCAATAAAGTTGCCATTAGCTGTTTCTGAAACATATTTAGTGCCCCTTTCGATCCATCTTTCTTCGTCAGCCAAAATACCCACCTTTCCAAGACCGATTGTCCTAAGCGCTAAGGCAATAAAAAAAATTACTAAAAAAGTAATTAAAATTTTCTTATTTTTTATTCTCATTGTAGTTATATTTTAGCTCAAATTTTCCAAAATGAAAAGCCCTTTGAGACTATCGCCGGGCTTTGTTTTAGTAATTTCGCAATTTCCCCACTTCCCTATTTTATGAGAAGTTCCAAATAATTTTTTCAGCTTATCATATTCTCTTTCTAAAACTTTCTCTCCCACAATCAAAACCTGATGATATTTTTTATTATCAACAGTTCTCCCCCCAAATTCAGTTGAGTCAATGTGGGGCATATTTTTATTTTTTATTCTTTACGCACCATGCTAATTAGCCCGAGGGTAATTCCTGGATTTATCTTGTTTTTGGTAATTTATTTTAACGATTTTCTACAACAAATCTGTCAAGCAGATTTAAATCAGGGTCATATACCTCAATGACCATTTGATTGTCTTTGTTAATATAGAGCCGGCAAAAATGATACACCTTTATAAATTTCTGGCTAAAGGGACTTTTTTCTTTTAATTCGTGGAGCGGGGCCCCACCGCCGCCGGTAATAATATAATAAATGCCGCCTTGATAAAGCCGTTCATAGGCATGAATATGGCCGGCAAAAACTGCATCCACTCCGTATTTATTAAATAAAGGCACCAGAGATTTTTGGAGGTCTTTTTCATCTTCTTTGTGAGAACTCGCTTCGCTCGCAAAAAGAGGGTGATGCAGAACCACAATAATAAACTTTAGTTTTTCGCTGATTTTTTTAAGCTCTTGTTTTAGCCACTCGTATTGCTCTGAACCTTCCCCCATCTTTGTATTTGAATCCAAAATAATAAAATGAATCCCGCCTTTTTCAACCCGGTACCAGCGTTCATTATTCGGCAAAGAGAAGTTTTCAAAATAAAGTAACGAGTTTTCTTCATGATTGCCAAGTGTTGGATAAAACTCTGTTTTTGCAAGGAGCTTTGAACTTATTCTGTTAAAAATCTTCCACTCCTCTGCTTTTGAACCTTTGTCAACTAAATCGCCGGTGTGAAAAACAGCAACGGGGTTCGTCTTAATAACTGCGTCCACAATTTTTTGATGTATCTCATGACCTGTTCGACTATCTCCATAAACCACAATATACTTAGGAACAAATTCTCTTGGCGTTTTCTGTGTTCTGATAATGCTGTCAATATCTATCTCGTTAGAAGAAAAATGTATTTTCCAGACAAAAAATCCTACTCCTGCTAAGGCGCCGACCAAGACAACTGCGGTTGCTATTAGTAGTTTTCTGTTTCTCATATTTCTATTCTACCAAAAAACCGCCCCAGGCAGAAGTAAATCTTTGTACAGGGCGATTTTTTTGAGATCTCTAAAAAGGAAAAGCCGTCTTGTCTCAAAGGATTGGGCAAGACGGCAAAAAACTCAAACTAGTTAATCAAAACCTCACGAAGATCCTTGGCAGCGTCTCTTGGCCAGCGCGGGTTGATGTAAGTGCCTGAACCCCTCTCAAAACCAGCAACAATGGCTTCAGTTATGGGCTCAATTTGGAGGTGCCAATGATAATAAGGTAGCTCTGGCCGGTCACAAGGCGCTGTGTGAAGGTAAATGGAATAATCAGGATCATTGAGAAGTTTCTTAATTCGCTTCAGAACCTGCTGGACTAAATCCGCAAAATTAGTTAGAGGATCTTCTCCCTGGGGGTGAGTGCTGATATTGGCAAAGTAGCTTTGATGCTCTTTGGGAGATACTACCACCTGGTAGGGCGTTCTAGCAGTATACAAACACCAAGCTATGAAACTATCGTTTTCAGCAACAATTCGTTCCTCCATCCGCTTTTCCCACTCGATTTCTGCGCAATAGAAGCACTTTTTGTTTGTTTTGAAGAAGCGGTGGGTTCCTCGAAGCTCATTCATCACTCGCGTCGGAATTGTTGGTAAAGCAATCAGCTGGCTGTGAGGATGAACCTGACTGGCGCCAGCATTAGGACCATAGTTCTTGAAGAAAAAACAATACTTAATGTTCCGGTCCCTGCCAGTGACTTGAGATGTTAAGTCACGCCACATACTAAAGACTTCGCGAATTTGTTCTCTGGTGGCTGTAGCCAAAGAGCCGCTGTGTTCAGGCATCTCCACAATTACATAATGATAGCCAAAGGCAGGCATTGTCAGGAAGGGTCCTCTTTCTTCTTCACTA
>CAZYLA010000081.1:0-2394 GCA_964648435.1 uncultured Candidatus Saccharibacteria bacterium | reverse complement strand
AATCAATCGCTTCTGTTTTTTTATCAACTCCATAATGATAAAAATTAAAAGCCATTCCCGAAAAACTCACTTCGTGACCATGGGTCAGATGGCCACCGGCGGCTAAGTCCATTCCAAGAACCCTGTCGCGCCTATCTAAAAGCGCTAAATAAACTGCCATATTTGCTGGGGTGCCAGAATAGGGCTGAACGTTAACCTCCCACCCTTTCCCCACTCTAAAAACTTTTTTAGCGCGCTCCTGGGCCAACTCTTCAATCTGGTCAATATATCTTGCACCCTCATAGTATCTTTTTCCAGGATAACCTTCAGCATACTTGTTAGTTGCCACCGAACCAAGCGCGGCCAACACCTCTTTGGAGGCATAGTTTTCAGATGGGATTAAAATCAGTTCCTCGCGTTGGCGCTGCCCCTCCTTTTTTAATAAGTCAAATAGTTTCTTGTCATTCATGTTTTTAAATGAATTCAGAAAACAGTTAACAGAGACCTAAAAAACAGCACTTGAAAACAGAAAACGGAGTTACTCGTTCTTTTATCGCGTAAAGTTCCTCGCCCTTTATTCATAAACATCTACTTTCTGATGTCCTCAATAGTAAAACTTTACTATCTCCTGATTTTCCCGTTGGTTTCTGTTCTCTGACAACCGATTTCTGTTTTCCTTTACCAACTTTTAATTGTATTTCTGTCGACCTTGAGCGGTTTCCGGATAAAAAGATATAGTAATGTAAATAGTCCAGCAAGAATAAACGGGATAATTATATCTTCTCTAAAAAGAAATATTATGACAAGAAGCCAAGAAATGATCATCTTGCCAATGATTAAAGACATTTCATAAAAAACAACATAGCGGAGGTGGTGGCCAATATCTCTTCCTTTTTTATAAACGATCGAGATTATGGGAACATCTGTTCCCGGCCTTACAAAAGCCGCAAAAATATTAACTAGAAGAACATCAAACGCTGTTTTTGCAAATATACGAACAAAATAAAGAATCGAGAGTGGCCAAGTAAAAATCTGGATTAAGCGGAAGCGGTCCTTCTTGTCAGCAAGGTGGCCGAAATAAAGCAAGCTCCCAACACCAACAAAGGTAGCAATGCTTGTAATCGCCCCTAAAGACAAATAGCTTTCGACAACTAGGAAAATAAAAATTGGCCAAAATGCTTCCTGGACCAAAAATTCAGCAGTCCCTATAAAACCAAAGAACGAGGAACGGTTTTCTTTCCTAAAAAGTCGGCGAAAAGCATGCTTATAATAAAAATCGTCAGGGATAAATTGCTCTTTGGTGGTAAATAAAGGAACAGCTGATGCAAAAAGAATAATCGAAACAACAATAAAAAGAATTTTAAAACCAAAAACGCCGATAATAAATCCACCGGCAATTGGACCAATAACTGTGAGGATGGAGCTTAAGACCTGAAGAGTTGAAACTTCTCTCCCCCGCTGACCTTCCTTGGTGTAATGAGCAAAATCAGCGTGATAAGCAGGCCAGTACAAAGATTTATAAATTACCACTACAAGAGGAAGTAAATAAAAAATAAAAGGCCATTTTGGAAGAAGGAAGAGAAGCAAAAGTTGAAGAATTAAAAAAGGAATGCTGTAAAGAATTGAATGTTCAAAACCACGACGCGAAGCAATGTGGGCTCCAACAGGTATTAAAAAAAGGTACAAGGTGTAGATAAGCGCATAATAAAGAGTGATTTTTAAAAGAGAAAAACCAAGAGTGTAAAAATAAACCGGGACAAAAATCCCGACCATAGAAATGGCAAAATCTCTGATTATTACAGAAAGGAAAAGCTCACCGATTTCGCGACGGACAACATTTTGAAAAAAGTGTTGGGGGTAGAAATTTGGCACGATAGTAAAATCAAAAATCAAATATCAAAATGTAAAATGAAAGATAAAAATTCAAAGAGAAAATAAACTTAAAGAGAAAAATCCTTCTTGTATCTTTTATTCTTTTTACATTTTGAATCACATTTTGATCTTTGCATTTTGAATTTTGAATTTATATCACTATATTTATAAGACGGCTTGGCACAAAAATTACTTTTTTGGGCTCGCCCTTGATGTATTTTTTAATCTTCTTGCTTCCAAGAGCGAGTTTCTCAGCTTCTTCCCTACTAATGTCAGAGTGGACTTCCAAGCGGTCACGCACTTTACCATTGACCTGAACAACAAGCGTGATTTTTTCTTCTTTAATTAAACGCTTGTCATATTTTGGCCATTTTTCTTCAGAAATACTTTCTTTGTGTCCAAGCCGCCCCCAAAGCTCTTCAGCAATGTGCGGAGCAAATGGTGAAATCAAAATTAAAAATGTTTCTTTTGTTTTTCTTGAGGCGCCTTCTTTTTCAAGATTATTTAACAAACTCATCATTGCACTTACCGCAGTATTAAAAT
>CAZYLA010000080.1:0-2448 GCA_964648435.1 uncultured Candidatus Saccharibacteria bacterium | reverse complement strand
GAACCTTTTCAATATCATCACTCACTTTCTTAATAGTTTTATTAAGAAGTGATTTTACTCTGCTCCCCTCACGCTTCTCATCGCTTAAAATAAACTTCCAAAACCTACCCAAAAATCGCCTCACTCCTTTAAGCCCCTGGGTACTCCACGGAATTGGGTCTTCAAAAGGACCCATAAACATTTCGTACATCCGGAAAGCGTCAGCGCCGTATTCTTTTACTACATCATCAGGATTAATCACATTACCGCGAGACTTGCTCATTTTCTGACCGTCTTCGCCTAAAATTAAACCGTGAGAGGTTCTCTTTTTATAGGGTTCACTGCCGCACTTTTTTGGCACCGCCCCAATATCATATAAAAACTTGTAAACAAAACGGGAATAAAGAAGGTGAAGAGTGGTGTGCTCCATTCCGCCATTATACCAGTCAACTGGGGCCCAATATTCTAGTTTTTTCTTGTCTGCCAATGCTTTATTGTTCTTTGGGTCAATATAGCGTAAAAAATACCAGTTTGAGCCCGCCCAATTAGGCATTGTGTCTGTCTCTCTTCTTGCTCTTCCTCCGCATTTCGGACACTTGGTATTCACCCAATCAGTAATGGCGGCAAGTGGCGACTCTCCAGTATCTGTGGGCTCATACTTTTTGACCCTTGGCAATAGCACGGGCAAATCTTTTTCGGACACCGGAACCCAACCGCATTTTTCGCAATGAACCATTGGAATCGGCTCGCCCCAATAACGCTGTCTTGAAAAAACCCAATCCCGAAGTTTGTAATTAACTGCGGCTTTGCCAATTTTTTTCTTTTCAAGCCAGACCGTAATTTTTTTAATAGCTTCCTTTGGGGTCAAACCATTAAATTCACCTGAATTAATCATTTTTCCTTCATTAATGTCTTCATAAGCTTCTTTTAGCTCTTTTTCTCGGAAAACCTTATTATTCTTGAATTTTTTCCATTCTTTAAGAATTTCTTTACTGTCAGCAAATTCTTTTGGAATTTTTAATGCTTTATTTTTTTGGTTTGCTTTTTTAAAATCTTCCTCTCTGTCAAGCTTAATTATCTCATCGCTATAAACAAAATAAAGACCATCGCCTTCAATATAAACATCTGAATATTTGTCTCCTATATTCTCCTGAATGGCCGCAAAAAGTTCTTTCTTGCTTTTTAGCGGACAAGTAAAAAAAACACCATCTTCTTTTTTGTAATGACAACTATTTTCTTTTAACTTTTTTAACAAGCTTTTATCAGCATCTAAAGGCAAAGCGCCTTTTATTTCCCCTAAAGAAGGCTTAATAACTTGAATAATCGGCAGATTAAACCTGCGGGCAAATTCAAAATCACGCTGGTCATGCGCTGGTACGGCCATAATCGCGCCAGTGCCGTAAGAAAGAAGAACATAATCAGAAATCCAAATAGGAATTTCTTTGTTATTAACCGGGTTAATCGCCTTGACACCTTTTAATTCAACACCAGTTTTTTCTTTGACTAAATCAGTGCGCTGAAGGTCGCTTTTTCTTTTGGCGGCTTCAATATATTTTTTAACTTCATTCCAGTTTTTAATTCTCTTTTTTAATTTCTGAACCAACGCATGCTCGGGTGCCAAAACTACATAAGTCGCGCCAAACAAAGTATCTGGCCGGGTGGTGAAAACTCTAATAATAAAGCCAGTGTCTTTAATTGGGAAGTTTACATCTGCGCCTTTGCTCCGACCAATCCAATTTTGCTGTTGGATTTTTATTTTTTCGAGATAATCAACCTTATCTAAGTCCTCAAGTAATCTTTCGGCATAATTAGTAATTTTTAACATCCATTGTTCTTTCTCTCGTTTTTCAACCACGCTGCCGCAGCGCTCGCACTTGCCGTCAACTACCTCCTCATTAGCCAACCCAATCTTGCAGGCAACACACCAGTTAATCGGGATTCTGGCTTTGTAAGCAAGTCCTTTTTCAAACATCTTCAAAAATATCCACTGGGTCCACTTATAGTATTTGGGGTCGGTGGTTACGACTTCTCTCTCCCAATCAAAAGAAAGACCCAATGACTTTAACTGACGCCGAAAAGCTTTTATATTCCTAAGGGTTGCTTTCTCGGGATGAATGCCGGTTCGAATCGCATAATTTTCAGTCGGCAGACCAAAGGCATCAAAGCCAATCGGATATAAAACATTGTAACCTTCCATTCTCTTTTTGCGCGAGAGAATATCCAATGCCGTATAGCTCCGAGGATGACCGACATGAAGACCCTCACCTGATGGGTAAGGAAATTCTATTAAATAATAATATTTAGGTTTTTTGTCGAAATCCTTGGCACTAAAAAGTCTTTTCTTTTCCCAATATTTTTGCCACTTAGGCTCGATTTTTTGAGGCTTGTAAGATTCCATAGCAGTTTTATATTAGCACGAAAAGCCGCAAAATTCAAATGGTACCATTTGAATTTTGCGGCTACTTATGC
>CAZYLA010000079.1:0-2512 GCA_964648435.1 uncultured Candidatus Saccharibacteria bacterium | reverse complement strand
CTTCAATTACGAATTTCTAATTTCCAAATAGCCAATCTCCAATTTCTCTAAAAGTTCTCTAAATACTCCACCAAAAGAACAATTGCGTAAAGCTACCAAATAAAATATTATAAAATATTAACTACGACGATGATAGAGATCCAGGGAGTTAGCAAAGAATACCCCAACGGCACCATTGCTTTAAAAGACATTGATTTAACAATTGGCACCGGTGATTTTGTTTCTATTGTCGGGAAATCAGGCGCAGGCAAAACAACCCTTTTAAAGCTTATTTCTGCTGAAGAAAAACCCACCAGCGGCAAGATTATTATTGACAACTGGGACATTACGAAAATTAAAAAGTGGCAGATTCCGCACCTGCGGAGGCAGATTGGGATGGTTTACCAGGATTTTAAACTTCTTCCTAAAAAAACTGTGTTTGAAAATATTGCTTTTGCAATGGAGGTTGGCGGTTCAACAAGCAGGGAAATTCACCGCGTTGTTCCCCAAATTTTAAAGATTGTTAATTTGCAGGAAAAAACTGATGCCTACCCGAACCAGCTTTCTGGGGGTGAGCAGCAGCGTGTTTCTTTGGCGCGAGCCCTTGCCTATAAGCCCCAAATTTTAATGGCTGACGAACCAACTGGAAATTTGGATGCACTCCACTCGTGGGATATTGTTCAGCTTCTTTTAAAAATTAATAAGCTTGGGACAACGGTGCTTTTGGCTACCCATAATGATGACATTGTTAATGCGGTTAAAAAGCGGGTAGTTACGCTTGATAGGGGGGAAATTGTGAACGACCAGAAAACAGGAAAATACAAACTATAGAAATTAAAAATTTAAAATTAAAAATGTAAAATAATTTTGAATTTTAAACTGTTATTTTAGATTTTTCACTTTACATTTTAAATTTATTTTTATGAACAAAATTACTATTTTCAGAGTTATTAAAGCAGGTTTTATGAATTTCTGGCGGAATATCTGGCTTTCAATTGCCACAACCACGATTATGGTGTTAACGCTTTTTATGATTAGTGTGCTTTTAATTTTAAACCTTCTTGGCGCCACTGCGATTGATATTGCGGAGACAAAAGTTGATGTCAGCGTTGATTTTAAAGATGAGGTGAGTGAGAGTGAGATTTTGGCGCTTAAAGACCGGCTTGAAAAAAGAGACGAGGTGCGCACGGTTGAATATGTTTCCCAAGAAGAGGCCTTAAACCGCTTTAAAGAATGGTACAAAGAAAATACTTTGATTATTCAATCTTTAGAAGAGTTTGAGGACATTGTCTTGCCCGCGAGCTTAAAAATTCAGGCAACTGAACCAACGCTTTATTGCGACATTGTTACTTTTTTAGAGCAAGAAGAATATCAGGATATTATTAAAAAAATTAATTACCGGGGAGACCGGGAGATCATTATTGGCCGGTTAATGAATGTTACCAGCGTTCTTAGAAAAGTTGGTCTTGGGGTCACTGGTCTCTTAATGGTGATTGCGGTTTTGGTAATGTTTAACACCATTCGTTTAACGATTTACAGCTATCGTCAAGAGATTGAAATTATGAAACTTGTTGGTGCTTCTAACTGGTATATTCGGGCACCTTTTATTATTGAAGGGATGCTTTATGGTGTTTTTGCTTGTGTAATCACGGTTTTAGTTTTGTACCCTGTACTTATCTGGCTTTCGCCGTATATTGACAAATTCTTTAATCAAGAAGTTAACCTTATTGGCCAAATCCAGTCAAGATTTTTTGTAAACTTTTTAATTCTTCTTAGCACAGGCGTTGTTTTAGGAATGATAAGTAGTTTTATTGCGATTAGGCGATATTTGAAAGTGTGATCGTGGATCGCAAATCATTGTGCCAAAAAATCCGCTCCTCACTTGCGTGCAAGTGAGGAGCGGATTTTTTGGCACCTTTTAAAAATTTGCTTGGAAAATCGTCAAAAAAGCACCAATAATAGTTAAATGGCAAATAACTGCTTATGGTTTTGCCCTAATTTTAAATAATTTTACTTGAAAAATCATTCAAAAATCATTATACTGGATACTGGAAAGGGAATTGCCAAGTTTGTTTTCTCCTGAGTTGCCGGGTCGTCTAGCGGAAGGACCTCAGCCCCTGGAGCTGAAGACGTAGGTTCGAATCCTACCCCGGCAGCTCAGAAGAGGAACTTTAGGAATCTAGGTTCGCTTGCCCCGCACTTTTGAGCGAAGTGAAAATAGTGCGGGGAATCCTGCCCCCGCAGCCAGATAGGATGTTTTAAAAAATACTGATGCTGATTTCTGGTTGCCGCCCGCAGGTGGAGCTCGCAACTTAGAATCATTCGGATTTGCCCTTGAGGGAGATATAACAGTTGTTAAAAGGGAGATTCCTGAAATTTCTCCGAATTTTTTCTAACAGAAAAACTTCTTTTGACGGTATATGTGATATGCGGAGCTAACCCTATCCCGTTTTAAGAAGGAAAATTTTATTAAACAATTTTAAACTTAATTTAATAATACGATGAAAAATAAAAAATATGTTCTAGTAATTCT
>CAZYLA010000078.1:0-2629 GCA_964648435.1 uncultured Candidatus Saccharibacteria bacterium | reverse complement strand
CTAACCTTCCTTAAAAAAACATTAAAGCTTGTACCATTTGACTAGGAATACCCCAGTTCACCCCCTTGACTTATTTAAGAAAAAAAGATAAGATACAGAAAACATTGAAAAACAAGAAGGAGGATTTTCAAGATGAAATTTCAGAGAATCGGAATAAATGTTGTTTCGCTTATCCCTTGGAGTTTCTGGGTTTTTACTTCGCCAAAGAGAATTAAACGTCTTATGAAAAATCACGGCATTTCTTTTCTCTCTGGTCCGCCAATCAAAGGTATTTCTTATCTTCTTCGAAACGGTATCTCTTTTGATTATGTCGAAGAGGCCTGGAATCCTGCTTTTACTGAAAATGGTCCCAACCCTAAAATTCCAGTGACTCTTCTTGACCGCATTCTTTTTCCGGCACCGCACCGGTCAATTGCACTCTTTCACCAAATGCAGCGAGTGGCAGATCGAGTTACCAGTCACCATATTAACAAATTCGTGGAATTTGAGGGACCTCTTGAAATCAGCCCTTGCATTCAGCGCAACTCTATTCCCTTCATCCGACCCCACCAAAGAACATTAGATGCTTTCTTTGAATGGGTCCGATCTGCAAGCAGAGATAAAAGAATTCTCGCTATTGATATCTGGCATATTCGCCGAAGCCAAAAAATAAACATTTTCTATCCTTGGCGAGAAACCTTGCCTCAACTTCTTCCCTACACGGCAGCTGTTCATTTCCAAACGCGGCTCCCTGAAGAACTCAAGTTTCTCCGTGTCAGCCGAAGTACATTTGAGAAATATCTTGTTGAACCAAGACAGAACCATTGGGGCAAAATGGAACCATGGCAAATTCTTGAAGCAATAAAAAAACACGGCGAGCCAGACAAGATGGACTTCATTATTGAGATACCGCCGCTTTTCCGTCACATCTCTTTCTCTAAATTTGAAAGGTCTATTGGCAGAATTCTTGCCTTAGTCAATGAGGTTTAATGCTCCCTATATTTCCATTCAGCATTTTGCAGGATGGGGATTTTTACCCACCACCTTTTAAAATTAGCAGAGTGATCCTTGCTAAAAAATCAATAATTTTATATAATAAAATTATCCACAGCGCGCCTTTTCCCTGTCCTTGGCCCGGGAGAGGTGCAAAAGGGGGTTTTGACTGTTTCCAGCTTTGATTCTGCTCCTGATTCTGCTCCTGCGTTAAGACCGAGCAGTCAAAACCCTCACGAACTCAAATCGTGCCCCGCAATTTCTGCGGGGCGTTCTTTTGCCCTAACACAAAGTGTCGGGACAACCCTGAACCCGAGTGTCAGCGAGTGGTTCGGGGCTAGTCCTTTTTTAAATGCGCGTGCCCCGCAGAAACGCGGGGCGCACGCTTAAAAATTTATGTATGCCTTAAAAAAAAGAATTATAGATTTAATTATAGATTTAAATCTATAATTCTTTTTAGAAAGATATTGCCATTTGCCATTTGCTGATTAAATACCAAACCCTTTTCTTACTCTTCCAATAAAGCTCTTCTCCTCTTTTTCAAATTCTTCTAAAAGCTTTTTTTGGCGGCTAGAAAGCCGGCGCGGCACCCGAATGCTTACATTAATATAGTGATCTCCTCGAGAATAACCATTCAAATCTGGCAAACCTTTCCCGCTAAGCCGAAAAATCCTGCCCGGCTGGGTCCCGGCAGGGACTTTTAATTTTTCTGTACCCTCTAAGGTTGGAATTTCTTTGGTTGTCCCAAGCGCTGCTTCTTTAAAAGAGAGTTTAAGATTTGTTCTAATGTCTCGGCCGTCGCGCTCAAAACGCTTGTCTTTTTTTACCATAATACGCACCAAAAGATCACCGGGCACTCCCCCTCCCTCCGGATACTCACCTTCTCCTCTGATGCGGATTGTCTCGCCATCCTGAATTCCGGGAGGAACTTTAACTTTTATCTTTTGAGTTGTCCTAACACGGCCAGTACCATTACACTTTTCACATTTTTTCTTGGGAATCTTGCCTTTGCCCTTACAGACCTCACAAGTTTTTATCCGGGAAAACGAGCCCAAAAAGGTGCGGCGTGTTTCGGCAATCTGGCCTGAGCCGCCACACTCTTTGCATTCTTCAAGTCCTTCTTTAGGATCAGCCCCGCTACCCTCGCACACAGGACAAGCAACTCCTTTACATAAACTCACCTCCTCAACTTTTCCTTTTAAAACATCTTGAAGGGTAATTTCCCTGTCAATCACAATATCTTTGCCCCGGACTTCTTCTTTTTGAGGACGAGCCCCAAAGAAATCACTAAAAATGTCGCCAAAATCAAAATTCTCAAAGCGAAAACTAAAAGGCCCTCTTTGAAAGCCAGAAAAGTCCTCAGTCCCAAACCCCCCTTGACTTCCAGCACCATTAAAAGTCGTCCCAAACTTATCATATTGGGCTCTTTTTTGCTTATTGCCTAAAATCTGGTAGGCCTCGTTAACCTCTTTAAATTTTTCTTCGCTACCGCTATTTTTATCTGGATGATATTGATGCGCCAAACGACGGTAGGCCCTTTTAATTTCAGCGTCGCTCGCGTTGCGCGAAACGCCGAGAATTTTATAGTAATCTTTCATAAAATAATAAATTCAAAATTCAAAATGCAAAAATCAAAATGTAATTCAAAATGTAAAAA
>CAZYLA010000077.1:0-2812 GCA_964648435.1 uncultured Candidatus Saccharibacteria bacterium | reverse complement strand
GCTGAGCTTCTTAAAAAAGCAGCTAAAATTGAAAAAGGTTCTGGCGAGCCCAATAAAACCAAGGTTGGCAAGGTAAGCCGTGCCCAAATTCGCGAGATTGCCGAGAAAAAAATGCCGGATTTGAACACGGATGATATTAACGCGGCAATGAAAATTGTTGAAGGCACTGCTCACTCGATGGGCTTAGAAGTTGAGGAATAGAATATCGAAAGTCGTTGTTTAGAAGCTACTCGTTTTCTTAAAAATGTTAACTGGTTCTCTTGATTTTCGTGGCAAAGTCCTTATTTCTTTAAAGTCCCCTAAAAAGGAAATTAGTATATATAGAAAATAGTAAAGCGGAGTGAAGCTCCGCTTAAAAACCAATTTCATGTTTTGGGGCCGTTAAAAAGATAAAGAAACTTTCCTCCAGAAATCATGCGTAATTATTACTCAGCAAGGAAACAAGTAACTTTCGTTGCCATTTTCACGCTTTCTATATAATCAATTTCTAGTTATAACTATGAAAAAAAGAAGTAAGCGTTATAAAAAAATTGAAAAAGCTTTTAAAAAAGAAGCGCTTCAGGCAAAAGAAGCGATTTCTTTGATTAAAAAGAATTCAAAAGCAGGTTTTGATGAGACCATTGATGTGGTAATTAATTTAGGAATTGATCCCAAAAAACCAGAGCAGGCAGTGCGGGGGATTGTTAATTTGCCCGCAGGTAGCGTGAAAAAAAAGAGAGTCGCGGTTTTTGTGAGTGATAAGAAAAAAGCTGCCATGGCATTAAAAAAAGGTGCTGTCGTTGCTGGCGGAGACGATTTGATTAAAAAAATAAAAGAGACAGAAAAATGCGATTTTGATGTGGCGATTGCAGAAGGCGCGATGATGCCGAAAATCAGCCAGATTGCTAAAATTTTAGGACCAAAAGGACTGATGCCAAATCCAAAAGCAGGAACGATTTCAGAGGAGCCCCTAAAAACTTTGGAGGAGCTTCAAAGTGGTAAAGTTAATTTTCGCGCTGATGAATCCGGGGCAGTTAAAATTCCAATTGGAAAAATTTCTTGGGATGATGGAAAGATACTAAAAAACTTTGAGGCATTAATTGAAGCAGTTCAAAAAGCAAAGCCCGAAAGCATTAAACAAGAATTTATTAAAAAAATTTTTATTTCTTCAACAATGGGACCGAGCGTCCAAGTAATAGTTAACAATTAACAATTCACAATTAACATTTGCGCTGAAAAATCCGCCTTTTCGGCGGATTTTTCAGCGTCTCAATCTCGCCTCAATCTTTCAAACGCTTCAATTAATGTAATTACATATGTACTTACATATGTAATTACATTTGACTTAAAAGACATTTTTAGGTTATGATGAATTATCAACTCCTGCAGTAGAAATTCAAAATTTCACATGCAGGTCAAAACAAAAACGCTCTTTGAAGGAACAAAGGAGGATAAAATGACTGCCCTAAAGAGACCTTCTTGGGATGATTATTTTATGGGCTTGGCGTTTCATAATGCAAGGATGTCAACTTGCATCAGGCGTCATGTCGGTGCGGTTCTTGTTCGTGGGAAGCGAATTATTGCCACTGGTTTTAATGGCCGAGCACCCGGCCTTCCTCACTGCAGTGAGATTGGCTGTCTTCGAGAAGCAAGAAAAATCCCCTCTGGCGAGGCCCTTGAAATTTGTCGGGGCGTTCATGCCGAGAAAAACATTATTAATTTTGCAGCCCGGTATGGTATTTCTACTGAAGGGACGACTCTTTATTGCACTCACTTTCCTTGCTATAGTTGTGCTAAAGATCTAATCAGTGCGGGTATTGTTAAAGTTATCTATTGTTTTGATTATGCGGGTGAAGTTGCTGAACTTGCCAAGAAAGAATTTCGAGAAGCAGGAGTGGCCGTGATTCCCTTTTTAGAACAAGGTGGTAAGAACCGGCTTTATTCCCTAGAGAGGGGTTTTAGGAGCTTTTTGGCTGCAGAGATAAAGAAGGAGGGAGGCGGAAATGAGTCAGCAAGATAACCTTTCCGGAAAACTTATTGTTTTGGAAGGTATTGACGGTTCAGGGACAACCACTCAAACTGGTCGCCTTGTTAATTTCCTAAGATGCCGGGGTTATGAAGTTCTCTCAACTTGTGAGCCGGGCACGCCTCACAATAATCAGTGCCGGAGGCTTAGACGAGAGATTTTTGAAGAATTTCACCGGGTCTCTCCCTTAACCCAACTCCTTCTTTTTTGGGCTGACCGCTCAATCCACTTCAAAAAAGTTGTTGCCCCTGCGCTCGAACAAGGAAAAATTGTCATTTGTGACCGTTCTCATCCCTCAACTTATGCTTATCAGGTTTTTCAAGCAAAGGGTCTTGAGCGTGAATTCCTGGAGCAGTTTTTCTTTAATCATGATGTAAATATACGCGGCGGCATTGTACCTGACCTTGTTGTTTTTCTTGATGTTGCTCCTCAAATCGCTTGCCAGCGTTCGCAAAGAAAGGGGGAAGATGCAGGAAAGATTGTTGGTGTTGAGAGTAACCCTGAAGTGCAACAGCAACTCCAAGTTGCTTACCGGCATCTTGCGAGTTTGGGGCGTGGGTTTTTAGAACTCTATGGAATTTGCAAAAAATGGGTGACTATTGATGGAAACCCGGCTCCAGATGCAGTTTTTACTGCTGTTTGGAAAGAAGCGGCTAAACTTCTTGGAATTAAAAAAGGGGGTGAGAATAATGGCTGAACTTCTTTTTAAACAAGGCAGAGCCGAGGTTCTTGCCTTTGATGTCGGAGCGCTTCCAACGAGAGAAGCTAATGAGCTCATTAAAGTAGCGGCAACAACTTGCTATCAAT
>CAZYLA010000076.1:1522-2907 GCA_964648435.1 uncultured Candidatus Saccharibacteria bacterium | reverse complement strand
TTTTAACGTCCCCAAAACATGAAATTGGTTTTTAAGCGGAGCTTCACTCCGCTTTTTCCATTCTCTACTCTCTAATCTCTATACCAATTTCTATTTTCCTCTAACTATTTTCTATTTTTCCATCTTCAAATAGCTTTCAATTAATTTATCTAAATCGCCGTCTAAAACGGCTTCAACATCGCTCACTTCCAACCCTGTTCGAAGATCCTTGACCATTTTATAAGGATGCAAAACATAGGAGCGAATCTGACTCCCCCACTGAACACGTTTTCTTTGTTCCCGTCTTCCCCTTTTTTCTATTTCTTTTTCTTTTCTCTCCAAATCTTCGAGTTTTGATTTTAAAATTTTCAGAGCAGTTTCTTTATTTTGGATTTGAGAGCGCTCGTTCTGACAAGAAACCACTAAGCCGCTTGGAAGATGAGTAATGCGAACCGCTGAACTAATCTTATTGACTGCCTGGCCGCCCGGTCCAGAAGCCCTGAAAGTTTCAATTTTTAAATCAGTATCTTTAATTTCTATTTTACTTTTTTTAGTGAAGGGCACTACTTCTACAAGCGCAAATGAAGTATGGCGAAGTTTATCCGCATTAAACGGCGAAAGCCGCACAAGCCGGTGCACGCCCGCTTCCCCCTTTAAAAAACCATAAGCAAAAGGCGCTTTTATTTCAACCATTGCTCTTTTAATACCTGCTTCTTCACCCGGTGATTCTTCTAAAATTCGAACTTTCCATCTTTTCTTTTCACAAAAACGCAAATACATTCGAAGAAGCATTTCCGCAAAATCTTGAGCATCAATGCCGCCCGTGCCTGCGTGAATGATTAAAATTGCCTCGCTCTCGTCGCCTTCCTGAAAATAAACTTCTCTTTCACGTTCTTTAAAAGAATCTTTGAGAACCGCAAATTTGTTCTGAAGTTCTTTCTGAAGCTTTTTGTCTTTTTCTGAAATTTTGGCAAGCTCTTGAAGTTCTTTAATCTCTTTTAATAAATTTTCCCAAAAATCAAGTTTTTCTCGCTTCGCCTCAATTTGCTTCATTATAGAAGCAGCTTTTTCTTTATTTTGCCAAAAATCTTTTTTAGCCGCTTGTTTCTCTAGTTTTGAAAGTTCTTTTTTAAGCTTCCCAAAGTCAAAGACGGTCCCTTGTCAAAAGGGCGTCTTTATGTAATTTTTCAATTTTTTCCTTTAAAGGGTTCATTAGTTTGATTATAGCACAAAAATTAACAACTCACAATTCACAGTTAACAATTAACTATTGGAGCCAGGGGTGGGATTTGAACCCACAACCTATTCTTTACGAAAGAATTGCTCTACCATTGAGCTACCCTGGCTTATAAAAACTGACTTAATTTTAACAAGAAATTAACCTAAAATCAAGAAAAATAAAAAAG
>CAZYLA010000076.1:0-1422 GCA_964648435.1 uncultured Candidatus Saccharibacteria bacterium | reverse complement strand
AAAACTGACTTAATTTTAACAAGAAATTAACCTAAAATCAAGAAAAATAAAAAAGAGCGGGTAACGGGAGTCGAACCCGTGACTCAACCTTGGGAAGGTTACGTTTTACCGCTAAACTATACCCGCGAGCTAACAAAATTTTAGCAAAATTTTAAGGCCGCGTCAATGAAAAAATCCTGCGGCCGCAGGATTTTTTCATTGACGCGGCTACTTCTCAACCACGCTCAAACTTTCTTTGTCCCACTTATATCCCTTTAAAAAAACTTTTACTTCTGCTCCAGCCATTTTTTCGATAAACCAGTCATCAAAGCTTTTCTCGCCAAGCTCAGCACTCACCACCCTTTCAAGTTTCAGTCGCTCCATTTCTGGCCTAATTACATACTCTTTATAAATTTCAATATCCCAATTATAAAGTTCTTTTATTTTTTCTTTAATGAGATCCGTATTCTCAACTTGTGAAAGAACTTTGTTTGTCTCGGTGTCCACTTCTTTATTAATCACCCTCGCACCTCTTTCAGCGAGCAATATCTCAACTTTCTTATTCCTCACCATGCCCCGAAGAATATTTTTATTTAAATTTTGGAGATTTTTTTCGTATACCTCCTGGGAAATTATTCCTCGAGAGAGAAAAAAACTATCTGCTTCCTTTAAGGCGCTTTTTACTTCTGCAAAGTCATTAAAGAAAACTAAATGGCCATCAACGCTTGCCACGGGAAAAGGTATTAGTCCGGCTATCTTTGTAATTATCTTCCCCTCAAAACCAAAAACATAAATACCAACAGCTAAAAGCAAAATCAAGGCAACCAGAATTACCAAAGTCCAAAGCAAGCTTTTCAGAAAAAAGCGCCGGTTTAATTTCTTTTTTATTTTAGGTTTTTCTTCTTTTTCTGACACAACCATCTCTTATAAAAATTAGTGGAGAGTTTTTGTGGGAGCAAACCCGCCCAAATTTTTAGAATTGCTTCGCAAATTTTCTGCGCCTTTGGCGCGAAATTCTAAAAACTTGGATGGGCAAAGAAAAAATCCCACCATTTCTTAAGATTACTTTTCCTTTCTTCCTGTCTCGCTCTTTCTAAGGAAACCTCTTCAGAAACATTTTCAGAAATAATTACTGCTCTTTCGCCGCCCTTTTGAAGGTTGAGTTTTTCCCGTGCCTGACGCTCGGCATAAGATTCAGTTTGGAAATATTCGATTAACCCGCGGAGTTCAGTATTTTCTGTTTCTAATCTCTCAACCTCGTTTTCTAATTTTTCTATCTCTCTCTCAATTTGAAGCCGCCTCACAATTTCTCTTCCTGATGCCACCAAAACAAGGAGAGTAAAAATCACCGCAATAATGAGAAAAATTTTTGATCTAAGAAATCCCGCTTCTTTTTTAAAATGCACTTTCATTTTACATAAATCCCTTTTTTATTATAACATA
>CAZYLA010000075.1:0-2936 GCA_964648435.1 uncultured Candidatus Saccharibacteria bacterium | reverse complement strand
GGGCATTGCCTGGCGGTTTAGAATTCGCATAACGATACTTTCGCCAAAAGAGCCCGGCAAAAAAGAAGCCCGGATTTGCATGTCGCCCTCAGCAGTTTTTATTGTAAAGCGGCCGTCTTGAGGTCGATCCCTGACATTCAGAACGACATCAGCTAATACTTTGAATCGAGAAAGAACGCGTGAAAAAGCCTGCATTGGCAAATTTGTGATTGTGTGAAGAACGCCGTCAATCCGATAGCGCACCCGAAATTCATCCTTTTGGGGCTCCAAGTGAATATCACTCGCCCCGGTTTTAATCGCGCCAGCAAAAAGTGTATCAATAATTTTTGTAGTTGGAATTTCTTGAATTCCCTTTTTAAGTTCTATGATTTCTTTAAGCTCTTTTTCAAAGGATGTTATTTCTTCAGCTTCGATTTCAACACCAATAGGAGGTGCCGGCCCAAGCATAAATTTGTGATGGAGTCGGAGAGTATCTTCCAGACTACTTCGCGAGATTAGATAAGTAATTACGTGAAAACCCTCTTCTCTTTCAAGAAGATTTAGATACTTTTTTGTTTCTGGATTTGAAGGGTCGGTAATACCTACCCGGATTTTTGTTCCCGTTTTACTAAAAACAACAATGCCTTTTTCGCGAGATACTTTTTCAGGGATAATCTTAAGTGCGTCAATGTTAACCGGAAAGGCGAAGAGGTCAATATAGGGAAGACGATACTTTGTTGCGAGTTTTTCGGTTTCGCGTTCCTCAAATTCGCGGCGGATGCGACTAAGTTTTGTTATAAGGGCTGCTTTTTTTTCAGTTGGTTTAACAAGTTTTTCTGGCGCAATTGTTTTGGTTTGTTTGTTTTCTTGAGGCATGGCATCTTTATTATAGCACAAAATTAAAAATCTGCCTTTAAGCAGATTTTAAAATTTCCGATATAGTGACAGCTAGAGCTGTCACCCAGCCCCAGCCACCTCTTTTTAAAAAGAGGTGGCTGGGGCTGGGTTTAGAATTTAGAAATTTTTTAAATATTTAAGCCGCTTAAGAACTCCTTTAATCGTTCTAGGGTTTCTCCCTCAACCTCTTTTATTGTCTTGTCTTTAACATGAAAAGTTATAAAATCTTGAAAAAATTCGCCTTCCAAAAAAGCACGGATTTTTTCTTTGTCAATTCCTTTACCTGTCCTAAGAATTCCTTTGACTTCATTCTTCCTGGTTTCAATTAGAAGCATAATAATATTCTGACTTGCGGAAATTTCAGTAATTTCTTTTAAAACCTGAGGCACTTCTTCGCCGCTGGCGCTAGTTTTTTCAAAGTCACCCGCAGAAAGAAGAGACCATGTAATTTTATTTTCTTTATCTTGCTGAATGCGTGCCAAGGCACGGCCAAAGAGCTTTAAGAGTTTCATTGAACGGCTCTTGTAGAGGTAATAGACGAGTTTCTTTTGGTTGGCGCCAAGCGTGATTAAGTTAGCCGCGAGGTTCAAAGTTTTCGGCGAAGTTTTTGCATTTTGAAAACTTCGGGTTGCCGCAGTAATCCCAGTTAAAAGGCAAGTAGCAATTTCTTCATCAATGATGTTTTCACCAAAAGATTTAAGAAGTTCGCTAATTATTTCAGAAGAAGAGCTTGCTGTTATTTCCACTAAATTTACCTGGCCATAATTGTCGTTAGTTGAATGATGGTCAATGTTTAAAATTGGGACCTCGTAGAAAAATTCTGCGTTCTCATCATATATTTTGCCAAGCATTTCTAAATCAGGAAGGCCGATTGTGATGATGAGGTCGTTTTGGAATTTGCCCATTGAGGTCTTGACATCTTCTTCTTTAAAACTTCCTTCTTCTGGTTGAATATAAATGTTAAGGTAATTTCCTTTGGTGTTATAGCGAAGTTGCTTAGCGCGAGTTTTTGAAAGGTCAAGGGAGATGATAAACTCGCGAGAAGTTTCTAAAACATTTTTTGTTTGACTTGAGCCAGGTAAAAACATCAAATTTTCTGGGATATGGCCAGGACTGATAAAATCTACTTCTTTTTCCCCAAGTTTTTGAAGGCCCAGAGAAAGGCCCAGAGCCCCGCCAATGGCATCTCCATTTGTTACCTCTGGAACAATAATTAAAATTTTCTTACTTTTTTTGATAAGTTCAAATGCTTGTTGGGTTGGTGAGAGTTCCATAAAATTTGAGATTAATTATTTTAATTCTTTAGCATATTATATCGCAAAATGTTTGTCAAATTGAGTTTGAAAATAACAATTAACTATTAACAATTCACAATTAACCCGCTCTAAAAACCACAGATTAGTAAAAAATGAGAGTTAAATGTTAACTGTTAATTGTGAATTGTTCAAAAAAAGAACCCGCCAGATTTTGGCGGGTCACAAGTAGTGGTGTGGCTTAAACTAGCTTTCCTTGATTAAGATTTTTTCTTCAAATGTATCCTCAAATAGAGATACAAGATCAAAGATATACTTGTCAGAATCAGGCCCGTACAAAAGATAACTAGCGGGCCTAACCCCACAATACATACTACGAACGCTAGCAAGAAAGGAGTTACGAAGTGCATTAGAGCGACGACAGCATCACTTGGGCTATTATCATACCAACCACCAACTCCTATAGAAAGAGCTATTAAGACAATTAGAATAATAAATAAAAAGCCAATTGCAGAGAAAAGAGGCGGTACAATAAGGCCGATTAACCCCCAAAAGAGAAGAATGCCTGCTATTGCGGTTATGCCCAGCCAACAGAGAATTGCTGCATCACGTGATGTGCATCTACAGCTGTTTTTCTTGGCTATACTTTCTTCGTACATTTTTATCCCCCCTTATTTTTTTAAAAATTGTTCCACTAAGCAGGACTAAGTTTATACTAGCATATCTGAAAAATCCTGTCAAGTAAATTCAAGCGGGTATACTAAGGGAAATGGTACAGATATAGTATTATGAAAACAGTTAATATTA
>CAZYLA010000074.1:0-3162 GCA_964648435.1 uncultured Candidatus Saccharibacteria bacterium | reverse complement strand
TTTGCTACTGAATCATTTGTAAATATTTTATCAGAAGCAAGAAAATATAAGCTTAATTTAATTCTGGCTCATCAGTATATTGCTCAAATGGAAGAGCCGGTTCGGGATGCGGTTTTTGGTAATATGGGAACGCTTATGTGTTTTCGGGTTGGGGCGGCTGATGCGGAATTCTTAGAAAGAGAGTTTTACCCAGTTTTTGATCAGACAGACCTAGTTAATTTAGATAAATTTAATGTTTATATGAAGCTGATGATTGACGGTGTTGCTTCGAGAGCTTTTTCAGCGACGACTTTGCCGCCAGCTACTCCCCCTAAAAAATCATTTCGGGAGAAAATTATTCGGGTCTCCGGGGAGCGCTATGGTACGTCAAGAGAACTCATTGAAGATAAAATTAGGCGCTGGAGTCAGGTTGGAGAAAGAGAAAAAGAGAAAGGAGGAGAGCAAAAGAAAGAGCCAACGCTTTACAGCGCTGTTTGTGCAGAGTGCGGTAGGAGAATTCAGGTTCCCTTTGAACCAAAAGAAGGTCGAAAGGTCTACTGTAAGTCATGCTTGAAGAAAAAGAGAAGAGATGAGAAATAGCTAATCGCAAATAGCAAGTAGCAAATCGTAAGATTGTGCCAAAAAAATCCCCGAAATACTCCGGGGATTTTTTTGGCACCAAAAGTATCTACTTCTTGTATAGTTTCTTGTGCACGCATATGCGTGCACAAGAGCTCTTTAAAGAATTTTAAAAATTATAGATTTAACTTAAATCTATAATTTTAGTGAGCGAGGAAGCACTGTGCCAGTCGTTTTTGCTCCGGTACAGAGTGAAGGATATTCACCTTATTATTTAAAGTGGTACTGAAGGAGACCCCGCACCACTCGCTTCGCTCGGGTGCGGGGTAAAGAGTCTCACCCTCTTTTACAGAAGTAGTTAAAGGTGGTTTCAGAAGATGTTTGGTGGGCGAGGAGAGAATCGAACTCTCATGAGCGCAAGCTCACACGATTTTGAATCGTGCGCGTCTACCAATTCCGCCACTCGCCCCGTTAGAAATTTTTTTAAAAGAAAAATTTCTAAGGGAGTGAGATCCTCCGGCGTTTCTTATTTTACCTCTAAAGAGCTTGAAAGTCAACCCTCGTTAAAGTTTCCGCCTTCGCAGAGGCTTCGGCGGATATGCCGGTTGATAAATCAATCAAAATCAGGTTATAATGAGGGTATAAAATGACAAAGGTAATTACAATTTGTAATCAAAAGGGCGGAGTCGGGAAGAGCGCTACGGCAATTAACCTTGGTGCGTATCTGGCAACAATGGGAAAATATACTTTAATTATTGACCTTGACCCTCAGGCAAATGCGACTTCTGGGGTTGGCGTAAAACCCAATTCTCTTAAAAAAAGTTTATATGATGCTTTAATCGGCACGGCCTCATTCAAAGAGGTAATGGTGGGTACGAATGTTCAGGGCTTGAATTTAATTCCATCTCGCCCAGAGCTTGCGGGTGCTCGGGCTGAACTTTTTGAAATTGAAGGACGAGAAAAACAGCTTCAACGAGCGCTTTCCAATCTGTCCGAGGTTTCCCCACAAGGGTGGAATTATGACTATGTTTTAATTGATTGCCCGCCAGAACTTGGAATTTTAACTATTAATGGTCTTACTGCTGGGGACGAGGTTTTAATTCCGGTTCAATGCGAGTATTATGCTCTTGAGGGGTTGAGTCAACTTCTTTCAACAATAAACCTTGTTAAAGATACCCTTCAGCCGGAACTCGAGATCTTAGGCGTGCTTTTGACAATGTATGACCGGAGAACAAAACTATCAAGGGATGTTGCCAAGGAAGTTAGGCGCCATTTTCCTTACCGAGTTTTTGAAAGCGTAATTCCGCGCGACATTCGTGTTTCTGAATCCCCGAGCTATGGTAAAACTTTGGTTGAGTACGCGCCGTTTTGCCGCGGCGCCCGAGCTTACAAAAATTTAGCTCGCGAGCTGATTACTTTAGATAAGGAAAAAGAAACAGAAACTCTCTTAGAAGAGGAGAAAAAAACAAAAGGAGTAGAAGAAGATGAACTTAAAGAAGTTTTAACAGAGTCGCGAGACGAATTTACGATATAGATTATTAGTGGCAGTAAAGCTTTCAAGCAAAGTAAAATTTTGATGTTTGTATTATTAAGCTCAAAATCCAAAGCTCAAATTTCAAATCAAATCCAAAATCCAAATGCCAAAAAATTTTTTAGATTTTAGATTTTAGTCATTGATTGGGGTTTTGGATTTTGACATTTGGATTTAATGATACTTTTAAAATAAATTCTTAACTTATTTTAAAATTTATAATAAACTAAAATCAAAATTATGATTACTAAAACAGGTTTAGGCAGGGGATTGTCGTCTTTAATCCCTTCAAATAAGGATAAAGGGGAGGAAGGTTTGTTAGAAGTCCCAATTTTAAAAATCAAAATGAATCCGCTTCAAATGAGAAAAGATTTTGATCCCGTAAAAATGAAAGAACTGACTCTGTCGATCAAGGCTCACGGCGTTATTCAGCCTCTTATTGTTACCAAAAAAAAGACAAAAGATGAATATGAGCTTGTGAGCGGTGAAAGACGGCTTCGGGCTGCTAAAAAAGCCGGCCTTAAAAAAGTCCCGGTTGTTGTACGCGAGGCAAGCCGTCAGGAAAAACTTGAGCTTTCTTTAATTGAGAATATTCAGCGGGATAACTTGAATCCAATGGAAGAGGCAGAGGCCTATCAGAAACTCTCAAGAGATTTTGGCCTTACTCACACGCAAATTGCCCAAAAAACCGGCAAAAATAGAGTTGTTGTTACAAATTATCTCAGACTTCTTAAACTTCCAAAAGAAATTCAAAATGCGGTGAGAAAGAGGAAAATTAGTGCCGCCCACGCCTTAAGCATTTTAACGTTAAAAGGTCCGGAAAAACAGCGGGCTTTGTACCAAAGAATTGTTAAGGATAAATTAAGTGTTCATGCAGCCGAAACCGTAGCCCAAGAGGTGACAGTTAGAAAGCATCAGCGGAGAATAAGGCCATGTGATCCTGAACTTGCAAGTCTTGTTGAGCAGCTTGAAAGCGCACTTGGCACTAAAGTAGAAATAAAAAAACTTGGCAAAGGCGGCAAAGTTATTATTGATTATTACAGCAAGGAAGAGTTAAAGAATATTTGTGATAA
>CAZYLA010000073.1:0-3753 GCA_964648435.1 uncultured Candidatus Saccharibacteria bacterium | reverse complement strand
GTTAAATCCCGAAGGGATTTATACTACTGGGGTTTGACATTTGTCATTTGGATTTTGGGTTTTATAATACTATCCTATTCCTAAAATACTTTTTTAATTATTTAAAGATACTTAAATGTTAGTCCTAATCGTTTTAATTCTTGTAATCGGTCTTTTGATTTTTGTTCATGAGTTTGGCCATTTTATTACCGCTAAAAGGGCTGGTTGTCGAATCGAAGAGTTTGGTTTTGGCTTTCCCCCGCGCATTGCAGGAATAAAAAAGGGAGAGACAGTTTATTCGATCAATTTAATTCCCCTGGGGGGCTTTGTAAAAATTTATGGTGAGGAAGGGGAAGCCAGTGATGACGAGCAAAGTTTTGCTTCAAAAAGTATTGGCCGCCGCGCTTTTATTCTTGTTTCTGGTGTAGCCATGAATTTAGTTTTAGCAATTTTCCTTTTTTCTCTTGGTGCTTATATTGGTTTGCCGGAAGTTGTTGAAGAAACAGGCGCCGAAGCAAAAGACATTAAGGTCCATATTTTAGATATTGCTAAAGAATCACCGGCTAAGGAAGCAGGTTTGCAAATAGGCGATATTATCTTAAAAGTCAATGATCAGAAAGTAAAAAACTATGAGGATGTTAAAAAATACGTCGCGGCGACTGCGGGTGAGAAAGTAATGCTGGTTATTGAACGTGGTGGTCAGGCATTTGAGAAAGAAGCGCGCTTTCGACCCGTACCCCCAGAAGGCGAAGGGCCACTTGGGGTTGATCTTATTCAAACAGGGATTGTTCGTTATCCTCCTCTTGAAGCTGTTTGGGTTGGTCTAAAATCAACTTTTTTAATTACTGCTGGTATTTTCTTAATAATTTATGATATTCTAAAAGAGCTTTTTGTAAGCGGTGGGGTGAGTGTTCAAGTGGCCGGTCCTGTTGGTATTGCGGTAATGACTGGCGCAGCTGTTAAAATGGGGATCAGCTATCTCATTCAATTTGTGGCGGTTTTGAGTGTTAACTTGGCAATTATTAATATTTTACCCTTTCCTGCGCTTGATGGCGGTCGGATTCTTTTCTTGGGAATTGAGAAGATTCGAGGTAAAAAAATTAGTCCTGCCTTTGAGAACGCGGTCCACACTTTTGGCTTTGTTTTATTAATTATTTTAATGCTCGCAATTACCTTTAAAGATATTAGTCGGTCAAAAGAAATTTTTGCGAGCATTCTTTCAAAAGTTGAATTATTCTAAAAATATGTTTCAATCAAAACTTTTTGGGAAAACATTAAGGAGAATTCCTAAAGGTGCGAAAATACCTAGCCATATTTTTTTAGTGAAAGGCGGTTTTATTGACCAGCTTGCAAGTGGTATTTATAGTTATTTACCATTGGGCTATAGAGTTTTGAAAAAAGTCGAGAATATCGTTCGTGAAGAAATGGACCGGATTGGCGGCCAGGAAGTTTATTTGCCAGTAATGCAACCAAAAGAAATCTGGGTGGAGAGTGACCGCTGGGATACCATGGAGCCGCCACTTTTCAAACTTAAAGATCGTCATAAAAAAGAATTTGCCCTCGGACCAACCCACGAAGAAGTAACGACTTTACTTGCTAGAAAAAACATAAAATCATACAAGGATTTACCTATGAGCATTTATCAAATTCAGAATAAATTTCGGAATGAGGCTCGGGCAACCGGCGGGCTTTTGCGTGTTCGCGAGTTTATAATGAAAGACCTTTATAGTTTCCATGAGAATAAGAAGGATCTTAATGATTATTATGATAAGGTTGGAGGAGCATATAAAAAAATATTTGAGCGTCTTGGTTTAGAGACATTCCAAATAAAGGCCTCTACTGGAGCCATTGGGGGCGAGAAATGTGATGAGTTTATGGTTTTGGCAGAAAGTGGCGAGGACAAGATCCAGTTTTGTGAAAAATGTGGTTTTGGTCAAAATTTAGAGCTTGGGAAATTAAAAAAATGCCCAGAGTGTGGTTTTTCCCTTAAGATTAAAAAAGCAATTGAAATGGGTCATATTTTTGCGTTGGGAACTCTCTACAGTAAAAAAATGGACGCTTACTTTATTAATAAGAAAGGAGAAAAAAAACCCATTTTTATGGGTTGTTATGGAATCGGTCTTGGAAGAGCAATGGCAGCGGTTATTGAAGTTCACAATGATAAAAATGGGCTTATCTGGCCGGAAAGCATTGCTCCTTTTCAGGTTCATTTGATTCTCCTTGAAAGAGATAAAGTATTTGCCGAGAAAGCAAAAAAGATTTATAATGATTTACTTAAGGAAAATATCGAAGTTCTCTTTGACGAGCGAGATGAGAGCCCTGGGGTAAAACTTGTTGACAGTGATCTTATTGGAATTCCTTTGAGAATAGTTATTAGCAAAGAAACAATCTCAAAAGATAGTGTTGAGCTTAAAAGGCGAGATGAGAAGGAAACAAAACTTGTTAAGATTAAGGATTTAATTAAAAAAATAAACGCATTATAAAATCCAAAATTTCAATAACAGTAAAAGATTAATACAGTTAAATATAAAATAATTTATGTTCAATAACTTTTTAGGACTATTTTCAAAGGATATTGGTATTGATCTAGGAACTGCAAATACTTTGGTCTATGTAAAAGGTAAAGGTATTATTATTAATGAACCTTCTGTTGTAGCTCTAAATACAAAGACAGGCAAAATCCTTGCTATTGGCAATGAAGCAAAAAAAATGGTTGGCCGGACGCCAGCCCATATTGTCGCCAACAGGCCTCTTATTGATGGCGTTATTTCTGATTTTGAAGTAACCGAACAAATGCTTCGTTATTTTATTAGCAAGGTTCATGAAGAAGGATTTACGCTCTTGCCACGTCCCCGGGTTGTTTTGGGAATTCCTTGCGGAGTCACTGAAGTTGAAAAAAGAGCTGTTCAAGAGGCAGCGGTGAGTGCTGGTGCCAGAGAAGCTCTCTTAGTTGAAGAGCCAATGGCAGCGGCAATTGGTGCTCGTTTACCCGTTCAAGAACCAACTGGGAGTATGATTGTTGATATTGGTGGAGGCACAACAGAAATGGCAGTCATTTCGTTGGGGGGGATTGTAATTAGCCGTTCACTTAGAACAGCTGGTGACGAACTTAATGAAGATATTATTCGCTACACCCGTGACGAATTTAATCTTCTTCTTGGAGAACGCACTGCTGAAGATATTAAAATTGCGATTGGTTCTGCTTATAGACTTGAACAGTCCCTAAAAACAGTCGTCAGAGGAAGAGATCTTATTACTGGTCTTCCAAAAGAAGTAAAGGTTAGCGATGAAGATATTAGAGAAGCTCTTTCAAAAACAGTTAAAACCTTGATTAGTAATATTAAATCAACAATTGAGGAAACTCCACCTGAACTTCTGGCTGATATTATGCATCAGGGAATTATGCTTGTTGGCGGCGGCGCACTTCTCAGAAATCTTGATAAAGCAATTTCTGAAGAGACCCAAATGCCTGTAAAAATTGTTGAAGATCCCTTAACAGCCGTTGTTCGAGGAACGGGCGTTGTTTTAGAGAACACGGAAAAACTTCAAGAAATTCTTGTGCCAACCCAGTACGAAAGTCCACCAAAGTAAAATTAAATCCAAAATCCTAATTTCTAAATTCTAAATTTCTCCCCCTCACTTGAGTTTGGCTCGATGCTTCGCATCGAAATCTGCTAATAAGCAGCCAAATTCAAGTGAGGGGGAGAAAGCCCGCCGAAGGCGGGCAGAGAGAAGGATATTTTAAGCATTTGAATTTGTTTAGACTTTAGAAAT
>CAZYLA010000072.1:0-3809 GCA_964648435.1 uncultured Candidatus Saccharibacteria bacterium | reverse complement strand
AACAACAGTTCATTATGAAAGATTGAATCCGGAGATAAAGATTGATATGGCTGAACTGAGGAATATTATTAGTAAAGTTCAGTGGAAAGCTTTTGATCGGGCTAGAAAAGAACTTGCTTTTGAAACAGGACAGAGCGAGATTGATGTCAAGCTTATTAATGCAGCTATTGTTGATGTCCGGATTGATGGCCTTCGGGTGTCAAATCCCCTTGGTTTTCAGGGCAAAGATGTCAGTATTGGTATTTTTAATGCTTATGCGCCATTGGTTCATCTTGGTGCTCTGGAAACAATTGCCAATGAACTTGGTCTTGAAATTATCTCAATTACGGCTGAACCCTATGCCGTGGCGCGCTCTTTAGGCCAAGCTGAAAATGAAAACTTTGGTGCTGTTTTTATCGATGTTGGCGGCGGGACAACTGATATTGCCATGGTCAGAGCTGGTGGTGTTGAAGGAACAAAAATGTTTGCCTTAGGGGGCAAGGCGTTTACTAAACGACTTGCTCATGAGCTTGGTGTTGAATTTAATGAAGCAGAAGATATTAAGCTAAGATATTCTAAAGAGGAATTAAGTAGTGATGTGATGATAAAGATTGATAAAATCTTTAGAAATGATTTAAACGTTTGGCTCTCGGGAATAGAATTAGCTTTAAATGAATTTAGAAACGTTGATCTTCTTCCTTCGCAGGTTCTTTTGTGTGGTGGCGGCAGTAGTTTAAGAGGCATAGAAAGAGCACTTCAGAGTAAAAAATGGCTTTCTAAACTTCCCTTTGCCCGGAAGCCAAAAATCAATTTTATCAAGCCAGCTGATATCTTTAATGTAAGTGACGAAACGGGTAAATTAAAAACCCATCATGATGTTACCCCAATGGCCCTCTCGAGTTTAGCGGTCTCTCATCTTACTGAAGAAAGTGTTCTTTCAGAAATCTTGAAAAAAGCTGTAAGACTAATACAAACATAAATGCAAAAGTCAAAATGTAATTCAAAATGTAAAAAGAATTCTTTTTAAGTTTAGATTCTTTTTGAATTTTAATTTTTCATTTTTCATTTTGCATTTTGATTTTTGATTTTATTATTATGGACGCTACCAAAACAATTTATATCGAAGTTGATGAGGAAATTACTGAAGTAGTTGATCGAATCCGGGAAGAGAAGGCGGAAGAGATTTTTTTAGTCGTACCTCAAAAAGCATTGCTTCTTCAAAGTATTGTTAATTTGAAAATTTTGAAAGAAGAGACAGAAAGGCTAGATAAAAAAGTTTTTATTGTTACACAAGATAAGATTGGGCGCAATCTTGCCTCAAGAGCAGGGTTTGTAACGAGGCGAAGCATTGATAAGAGACACATTGAGAAAGAGATAGAACCTGTTTTAAGAGAAACAGCCCCTTCTTTCTATCGAGAAGAAGGTTCTTACAAAGAAGAAACTCCGGAAGAGACAGGGCCGGAAAAGATTACAGTAAGTGATATTATTAAGAGTGCTAAAGAGGCGCGTCAGCGTGAGGAAAGGGAGGGCCGAACCGTTGAAGTTAATATTGTTAGAAAACCCCTTGGCAAGGTTGAGCGAGAAAAAATTTCTTCACCTCTTGAAAAATTCTCTTCCAAGTCATTTCGTAAAAAATCACTCATTCCTACCTTTGACCGCAAAGTTTTTTTAATATTTTTCATTGCCACTGTGGTTATTGCTTCGGTGATTATTTTTATAATTTTGCCAAAAGCAACAGTTAAAATTTTGCCTCTCACCCAACCTCTTTCCTTAAGCGTTGAGGTAACTGCCTCTTCCGATGCCCAGGATATTAATTTAAATACTTACGAGATCCCCGCTCAAGTTTTTTCTTGGGAAAAGGAAATTAAAGAAACCTTTACTGCGACTGGCGAGGAGGAGAAAGGCGAAAAAGCTCGCGGTGAAGTGACAATTTATAACCATGGCAGTGAGACCATAACAATTATTGCAGGGACGCGACTCCAGGCAAAAAATGGGATGATATTTAGAACCCAAGATAAAGTGAGTGTGAGTGGGGGAAGCGGCAAAAAGCCAGGTACAGCAAAGGTAGAGGTTATGGCTGACGAGGGTGGTGAAGAAGGGAACATTGAACCTCAAAAACTTACTATGATCGCTCTTCCTAAAGAAACCCAGAATCAGATTTATGCTCGCAATGAGAAAGCTTTTTCTCATGGAACAAGTGAAAAAGTAATAAAAATCACCGAGGATGATGTTAAAAACGCCAGAGAGAATCTTCAAAACAAAATTAGTGAAGAAGCGCGAGTAGCGCTTGAAGAAGAGATTAAAAAAGCTCTTCCTGGAGGGGATTATGTCTTTTTAGATCAAGCTTTTAAACAAGAAGTTAAAGAAATTGATTTAGACAAAGAAATCGGTACCGAAGCCGATACCTTTGAGGCAACCGCTAAAGTTTTAACAAAGGCAATAGTATATAAGGAGAGCGATCTTAAAAACTTGACGATGGCTGAAGTGGATGCTGTTCTTGAAGAAAATAAAAAAATTTTTGAGCCTCATAAAGAAATTAGGACTGAATTCAAAGAGTTTGACACAAGTGAAGAAAAGATGAAATTAACTGTTTTTTTGGAAGCAGTGGTCATGGAGCGAATTGATGAAATTGCGCTTAAAGATGAACTTGCGGGAAAAAGAGCTGACGAAGCCGTCGAATTTTTGAAAGGGCAAGAGGGGATTAAAGACGCGGAAGTTATTCTTTCTCCGTTTTGGGTTAAAAAAGTACCTGGGATTGATAAGAAAGTGAGAATTGAGTACCAATTAGCAAATGGCTAATCGCAACTACTCGTTTCCTAGAGACGCTGAGAGGATCACTTGATTTCCGTGGGAAAGCTCACCTATTTTCTAGAATCTCCACCAAGCGCGTCTTGACAAGCTCTGCGACAACCCCAACGCTTGGCATTGGAGGTTCTTGACAATCTTTTAATCTTTGCATATAATTAAAGTTACAGATAAGAACTTCAAGCTCTCGGAATAGAAATAGTCGCAAAATTTGGCTAAGATTAGCGAAAAACCATTCTGTTTCTTTTCCTTGAGCTTGAGCAAGTTCAAGGAAATTTTTGTTCCGGCGCGTTGTGTTGGAACAGCCCTGAATCCGAACATAGCAAGTTGTTCAGGGTAAACTTCATTAGTTATGACAAAAAACAAAGAATTAATAGAAGTTAAAGGTGAGGTTGTTGAAAACTTACCGAACGCCACTTTTCGGGTTCGTCTTGAAAATGAGCATGAAATTTTGGCTCATATTTCAGGAAGGATGCGGATGCATTATGTTCGGCTACTTCCTGGTGACAAAGTTTTGGTCGAAATGTCTCCTTACGATTTAACCCGAGGTCGGATTACTCGACGATTGAAGTAATTTTAAAATGGCAGCAATAGAACCTTTATAGTTTGGGACAATAGAAAATAGTCAATGGAAATTAGAAAATAGTATAGAGAATAGAAATTAGTAGATTGCTATTTTTCTAATTTCTAATTTCTTTACCAATTTCCATTTTCTATCAACCATTTTCTAGTTTCTCTAGGATTTCTTTAACTAAGTTTATTATCACCTTGAGTCGTGAACAGTCTTCTAAAGCCATATAATACATAAAAACATGAAAGTAAAAGCTTCAGTAAAGAAAATTTGTAAGGATTGTAAAATTATTAGGCGCAAAGGCCGAGTTTATGTTATTTGTAAGAATCCGCGGCATAAGCAGAGACAAGGGTAGTTTTTATATGGTCTGAACTCTAAAACTACGCATTATAAAATCCCAAATCCAAAGCTCAAATATCAAATCAGCTTTTAGCTGAGGATGTTGAAAAACGTA
>CAZYLA010000071.1:0-3939 GCA_964648435.1 uncultured Candidatus Saccharibacteria bacterium | reverse complement strand
CTCGATTAAATAAAAAGAGATGTTTGCCAGAATTCTTTGCATATCTATTTAGAAGTCCAAAATATAGGAATCAACTTATGTATGCAAAAGGAGCAGTTGGAATTACTAATATAAGTCAAGATATTTTAAAATATTTAAAAGTTCCTCTCCCTTCTCTTCCCGAACAGCGCGAAATTGCTGAAATCCTTCAAACCATTGACCAAAAAATTGAAATTGAGGAAAAGAAAAAGGCGCTTTATGAGGAGTTGTTTCGGGCGATGTTGAATAAATTGATGACAGGAGAAATAAGAGTTAATAATTTGAAATTTAAATCCAATGCCAGTAGATCAAAATAAATTAAAAGAGGCTCAAAATTTTTACGACAAATATATAAAAAAATGGATGATAGGAAGTCTTAGAAAGGCAGTTGGGGTGGATATAAATTTTTTGACTGCGCTTGGTTGTTTAGTTTACACAGAAGTTATTGGTATCTTTTTACCTCCTTTCAAAAATGAGAGTGGAAGTATAGAAAAGAAAAGATTTTATCGTTGTCTATTCAGATTTGCTTCAAAAGATTATTTAAAAATTTTAGATAGGGAGATTCTAAAAGAAACAAATAGGGATCTGTATGAAAACTTGCGGCATAGTATGACTCATATATTTATTCCAAGTATAAAGAAAAGAAAGAATGGCGTTATTTTATTTCTCCCATCTGTTGTGGCAAGAAACGGTATAGTAAAAGATCCTAGTTCTGAAAAGAAATACCAGTCCGCCCCAATTTTTTTAGATGACAAAAATAATAGATTGGTTATAGCAATACAGAACTATATTAGTGAGTTAGAAAATGCAGTAGAAGGTTTTTATAATTTAACTTTTGTAAAAAACAAATTGGAATATCAACAAGCTGCAGTTGATGGCATTGATGTTGTGTTAAGAGGGAAATAATATGCCAACAGTAAAATTTACAGAAAGAAAAACAGTGCAAAATCCGCTTTTGAAATACGCGGTTGAAGTGGGTTGGGAGTATATTGAGTGCGACAAAGCACTGGATTTGCGCGACGGCGAAACAGGAGTATTGTTCAAAGAGACCTTAAAGGGCAAGCTTTTTACTTTGAACGATTGGATGGAAGAAGATATTGCTGATGAGATTGTGAAGGATTTGGAGCAAAGAATTCGAACTGATATCACCGGCAACCAGCAGATTTTAGATTATCTTCGCGGTTCTGTGCCGTTTTATAGCAGAGCAGAGAAGCGAGGGATGGATGTAAAATTTATAGATTTTGAAAAGCCGGAAAATAATATTTTCCAAGTTGCAGATGAATTGACTTTTACTAATGGCAAGGCCTGGAGCCGTTTTGATTTAGTGTTTTATATCAATGGTATTCCGATAGTAGTGGCAGAAACAAAGAATCCAGAAAAAGAGGAAGGAATTCCAGAAGCGTTGGGGCATGTTAGACGTTATCAAAGAGAAATCCCCGAATTTATGGTTTTCCCCCTGTTTTATATTGCTTCTAATTTGCTTGAATTTCGCTATGGCTCAACTTGGAATGTTGAAGAAAGATATTTATATCATTGGCGTGGCGGAGAGAATTTTGAGCAAATTGTCAAATCATTTTGTGATAAAGAGCGTATTCTTTCACTTATTAAAGATTACATAATTTTTTGGGAGGAGCGAGGCGAAATAAAGAAAATTATTTTGAATTTTCATCAAATCCGAGCGGTTGAGAAAATTGTTAAACGGGTGCTTGAGAAAAAGAAAAAACACGGCCTAATTTGGCATACCCAAGGTTCGGGCAAGAGCTTGACAATGATTGTGGCGGCTCATAAATTGCGAAAAATTCAGGAATTGGAAAATCCTACTTTAATAATGGTGGTTGACCGCACTGAACTTGAGGAACAAATGGGTCGCAATTTAGAAAATTATGGCTTTGAGGTTGTTGAGGTTGCTAAGTCAAAAAGGCACTTGCAGGCACTTTTACAAAAAGATTTTAGGGGTTTGATTGTTACTACTATTCAGAAATTTGAGCGGATGCCAGAGAAAATAAACGAACGTAAGAATATTGTTGTTTTTGTTGACGAAGCGCACCGCACGCAAGAAGGAGAACTAGGCGTATATCTGCGCGCCGCTCTGCCAAATGCTTTTTATTTTGGTTTTACCGGCACGCCAATTGACAAAACTAATGTGGGCAAGGGAACATTTTTGATGTTTGGTAAAGAGGATCAACCGCAAGGATATTTAGATAAATATTCTATTCTGGACTCGCTTCAAGACGGCACTACTGTTCAACTTCATTATGCTTTTGCTCCTAATAAACTTTTAGCGCCGACAGATGTTTTAGAGCAGGAATTCTTTAAACTAATTGAAAAAGAAGGTGTTGCTAGTGTGGAAGATTTAGACAAAAAAGTTTTAGAAAAGGCAGTTAAATTGAAAAATCTATTAAAGAGTAATGACCGCGTGAAAAAAGTAGCTGAATTTGTCACTCGTCATTTTAAGGAAAATGTTGAACCAATGGGTTTTAAAGCCTTGTTGGTAGGAGTTGATAGAGAGGCCTGCGCTCTTTTGAAAAAAGAAATTGATAAGCATTTACCTAAAGATTGCTCTCAAGTTGTTTATACTCGAGATTATAAGGACCCGGAATTTATGAAAAAGTATTATCTTGAGGAGAAAGAAGAGCGAGAAATTAAAAAGAGATTTTTGAAAGTAGAAGAAATGCCTAAGATTTTGATTGTAACCAGCAAACTTTTAACTGGTTTTGACGCCCCTCTTCTTTATGTAATGTATTTAGATAAGCCAATGAGTGACCATTCGCTTTTACAGGCGATCGCCAGAGTCAATAGACCATTTTCTGGCAGAGAGACAAATAATCCTAAACCAGCAGGATTGATTGTTGATTTTGTTGGAATTTTTGAAAAACTTCAGCGAGCGCTTCGTTTTGATTCAGCGACGATTGAGGGAGTGGTTATTGATCTCGCGAAGATTAAAAAAGAATTTATAAATCTCATCAAAAAGGGAAAGGATTATATCAAAATCGTGGGAGGAAAAATTGATGATAAAGCAGTAGAAAGGGTTGTAGATTATTTTTATAAGGATAGAAATAAACGCAAGGAATTTATTGAATTTTATTTCAGCCTTCAAAAAAATTATGAAATTTTAGCGCCTGATCCTTTTTTGAGGCCATATCTGGATGATTATCTCATTCTTTCGGGAATTTTTAATATAATAAAAGCAAACATACGCAAGAAAATTCCGGAGGCACTTTGGAAAAAGACCTCTCGGCTTATTAGAGAAAAAGCCGAAACAAAAGGGCTTAAGACAACACTCCCGGTTTATCCAATTGATGAACGGGCTATAAAAGTTATTCATGAAGACGCTTCTCCTGAAAGGGTGAAAATTATTAAAACACATCGAAGTATCCAAATTTTTATTGACACTGAAGGACCTAAACAGCCATTCCTTTTTTCCTTAAAGGAAAAATTAGAGAAAATTTTAGAAGAATTTGAACAAAGACAATCAACCACTAAAGAAACATTGCAAAGACTCGAAGATTTAATAAAAGAAATTAATACTGCAAAAACAGAAAAGCGTAAACTAGGGCTCAACGAAGAACAGTTTGGAATATATTGGACAATACAAGACGCGGTTCAAGATAAAGAAAAAGGTAGAGATACTGCGCTTCAGATTGACAAACTTATGAAGGAATACTCGAGTTGGATATACAATGCGACAATTGCTAGAAAATTAAGAGCAAAGATTATAGCCTCCTTTCTGCCTCTTTTTAGAAGTTCCGAGGAAAGTGTTCGCAAAATGGAACAGGTTTTGGATTTAGAGAGGCAAATTCATCGAATCGTAAAGGAAAGATGATTATCTAACTTTAACGAAGCTCAAGCAATCAATTTTAGATGAGGCATTTAAAACTTAAAAAATATTTTTGGCGGGATTCAAAGAAGGTTTAGGGAATA
>CAZYLA010000070.1:0-4074 GCA_964648435.1 uncultured Candidatus Saccharibacteria bacterium | reverse complement strand
CAAGCTCCAAAATTGTGGTTAGCTTGTCACTTATTTCCCTGACAGTTTCCTGATAGTCATAAAGAGCTTGAAAGAAATATTTATTGGCTAATTTATTAATGCCTACTCTAAGCGGTCCAAAAATAACGAGGCCCACAATAAGAGCAAGTAGTCCAATGATGTTTGTTTTTAGATTAGTATAAGAATCTAAAGTAAACCATAAACTTAGAGAAACCATCGCAGTTATTGCAAGAGCTAGAATATAGGCGGAACTTTTTTTGACCACTAAGCGAATATCCATCAGCCGGCATTTAAGAACGGCGTAGGAAAGAATTAGGGGATATAAAAATACTAGAAAATTTCCATAGGGCGGAAATGGAATATCATACCATAAAGGGAAATTAGTTGCTCCGCCGCCGAAACCAACAACAATTGCTGCTAAAATATATTTGATTTGTTCTCGAAGACGTCCTCTTGCGGTTTTGTAAGATTTAATTAAGATATAGCATCCATACCCTACAATTCCTAAATAGTCAAAAACTAAATAAAAATTATAGACGATACCAGGATGCGGCCACCAAGAAAAAGAAAGTTGAGGGGCCACATCTTTTACATACAAAGAAGTGGGGCTGAATAAAATAAGAATCAAAGTGAGAATGTACCCGAGGGCGAGTATCCCTTTTTTCTTTTTATGAAGATTAAGTAAGATAAGAACCCAGTGGAGAAAAAAAATAGGAATTACCGTTGAACCTATACTTAGAATTCGTACCCAGAATAAAGCGGTGTTTTTTTCAGTTGCTAGCAGCCAGAATCCATATCCAAAAGCCCAAATTGCAAAACCGAAAGTCATTAGACCAAAAATCCTGTTAGCTAATTGTCTAGGATTTTTAGAGTAAACAAACAAGCCGAAAAACAATGCCGAGATTCCATTTATAAATCCTGATAGAGCAAAAATATTCATAAGCTAAAAAATAAGCCCCCTAAAGCACTATTTTTATTTTAGCATCTTTTAGGGGGCTAGACAACATTCGGTTTGTAGACCCTATTTACCCAGACCTGCCGGGTAAAGGTTTTTTCCCAAACAGGATTAACGAAACCAATTTGAAGGAGTAGTTTCTCTAACTTGTCTTTAGGAAGAAAAGTGTAAATACCCTTTTCTCCCCTTTTTTGAATTGTCAGAGCATGTCTTAATATTCTTGTTCCTTGCAAAACTCGAGAGAAGTCTCGATGCACAATATACTCGTACACATTAAGCATATCAGGCAGTGAGGCAATAAATACCCAGATGAAATTTACTTTGTACTTAGGTGTTGACCAGACTAGATGGCCACCTGGTTTTAGAATCCTAAACATTTCTTGAAGTACAGCTTTGAGAGCTTCTTCTCCTTTTTTTTCCTGAAATTCGATCACATAAGGGAGTATTAAATTTGCCCCAATCCCATCAAAAAAATCATCAGGATAAGGTAGGGGATTCGCGAGACTGACACACTTTAGATTCACCGGCAGAGATTTTCCTAATCGAGCGAGACTGGCCAGTTTCTCTTGTGCTGGTTGTAGCACGATATCTACTGCCTCAATCCCTTTTACCTGACCACCGGATTTTTCGCAAATTAACTCACTTACTCTCAAGGGGCCACAGCCAACATCCAACCAGATTTCACCGTCTCTCGGATTTAGAAGTTTTTTAATTGCTCTTTCCAGGTTTCGGTATGGTCCAGCTTTTTCTAAGTTAGGGTAAATCTTTGCGTACTCTTTCCAAAAACTTAGTTCTGTCTCCCAAGCCGAAGGTCGTTTCCGCGTCTGAATAGCTAAGTCGCTTTGAGCACCACACCTTTCGGTATTTTTTAAATCCGACCTACCGTTTTTTGATTTTTTTATTAATCTATAGAGTATGTTTATTGCATCCATTCTTCTTACCTCCTTTCCCTCCCTGATTCTCAAAGGACAATCTATTCTCGTAGCAGATAAATGTTTAAAATCCCCTGTTTTTTTCTATTCACAGTATACCACATAAGAAAGTCCCGTCAAACAGCAAAAAGCCCTAATGTCGCTGTTAAAATTAAAACAATAGAAATTATAATTCTGTCAATCATTTTTGTTTCCTTTATTTATATCATACCATAAAACGATAGAGCGTGTTAATTTAACTTGACTTCTTAAGATTTTTCTGGTAGGATATTAGGTAACATTTAAAAAGACAAGGAGGATGTGCGTTATGGATAAAGGAATTACTCTTAGAGGTATTGTAAAAAGAATCGTATGTGCGGATTTTTCTTACGCAGAGACAATTTATGATTCGGTCAAGAAAGGTCCAGTAAAAAGATGGGTTTTGCTTTTGCCTGGCGGGGGATGCGCTTGGGCTAAAAAATCAGGCGGCTGTTATATGTGCGGCTTTAGCCGCTCAACACGACGAAAAATTCCTTCAGCTTTTTTCTTGAAGTTTGCTTATTTTCTCGGTTGGAGAATTGTCAAAAAAGAATCAGTGAGTAATCTCACGATTTTCAATGGAGGCAGTTTCTTAAATAATGAGGAAATTCCATTGGATTTTCAGATTTACATCGCAAGAAAAGTTGCTGAAAATTCTCGGCTTGAACAGCTGATGATAGAATCACGGCCAGAATTTGTAACTCCCGAAAAAATTCAGCTCCTTCAAAAAACTCTTTCTGGAAAAACACTTCAAGTGGGTATTGGTCTTGAGGTTCAAGACGACAGAATCAGGAATCGCTGTGTTCATAAAGGATTTAGCCGCAGAGATTACGAAAAAACAGTCCGATTTCTTAAAGAAAGAAAGGCCCGGGTTCTGACTTATGTGTTTCTAAAGCCCATCTACTTGACTGAGCAGGAAGCAATTGATGAAGCTATAAGAACAATTAAGTATGCTTTTGAGGTTGGAAGTGATACGGTTGCTCTAGAATGTGCTCTTGTCCAGGAAGGAACAAAACTTTGTGAGCTCTATCAGCAAGGTCAATACCGGCCGCCCTGGCTTTGGAGTGTTCTTGAGGTAGTTCGGGAGTCTTATCACTTGGGCTATGTCCATGTGGGTCGCTTCTGGGACGAGCCACCGCCAATTGACGGTCCAAGAAATTGCGATTCTTGTACGCCAAAAGCCCTCGAATTGTTTGATCATTATCGTCAACATCATGACCTTACTGTATTTGAGGGGTTTGATTGCCAATGCAGAGGCGTTTGGCGGGCATCCCTAAATAAAACCTGATGTGTTCATAAATGAGCACATCAGGTTTTTTTTACTTAATTCTCTTTTAGTAATATTTAGTTTTGATTCTTTTAGTCGCTTTTTTAAATTTAGTTTTTTTAAGAAATTCAATAACTTTTTCCTCAACTGATTTATATTTTTTGGGCAGAATAGTCACAACATGTTTGCCAATAAAGGGTTTTTTTGAATCGCTGACCCTTCTTATCAATTTCTTATCATCCGGAATTATGCCCAATCTTAATAGGTACCAGATGCAAATTAGAAAGGCGCAGCTAATTTTGCCCTTTCTTTTAAAATATTTATTAAGCTTTTTTGCTTCTTTTTTTATTTCAAAACTATCTAAGAAAGTTTCTTTTTTTGCCCTTAATCTTGATTCAAAAGCAATAAAGTCAGGTTTAACATCAAACTCTTCTAATTTCTTTATCAACTTAGTAATACTAAAACTTTTTTTAGGTGGATGGTAGTCATCGATTAAAACAACTAAAGAGTAACTCTTTTTTTGATTTTTTAATCGCTTTAAAAACCTTTGTAAAACTTTTACGCTTTTCTCCTGACTTCTGCCAAATTTCTCATCGGTATAGATATGAGCATACTCTATATTATAATCAACAACTCCTTTTTTACTCATAGATTTAGATATGTTTTAACTTTACGGTTTGTTCTTTAATTATAGCATAATTAAAAATTAAGCAAAAAAGGGTCTAAAAAGTAATTCTTTTAGACCCCCAAAAGATGAAGGAGCTTAAAACCGTATTGCCTTAGAAGCCAAGAAGCAATTCTTGAGATAATTCGATGGCCATAGAAGATATTTCGGCAATACACAAGAACGGCATAGTCATTACTGGCTGGGTCGTAGTGGTAATTAGGAATCACCCTCACAA
>CAZYLA010000069.1:0-4077 GCA_964648435.1 uncultured Candidatus Saccharibacteria bacterium | reverse complement strand
CTTGAGAAATTAAATTTGCTTTGTCTTCATCGCTTAAAATACTGCTTGAGAATTGGATTAAATCTTCATCAATTTTTACGAGAAGAATTTCTCGAAAATGCTCAACAAGCTCTTTGGAGAATTCTTCTAAATCATAACCGTGGGAAGAAAGTTCATTAATTAGAGAGATACACGTGTGAGAATTTCTCTCAGCAATTCCTTGAATAAAATCATTAATTGCTTTTTTGTCAGTAATTCCCAAAAAAGTTTTTACCTCTTCTTCTTTAATTTTACGGCTGCCGAAAGAAATGAGTTGAGCAAGCAAACTTTCAGCGTCGCGAATCGCGCCCCGCGCTGCCCGGGCAATCAAGGAAAGCGCTTCCTTTTCAATTTCGATTTTTTCTTTCTTAACTAAAATCTGAAGTCGCTTTTCAATTTCCGATGCATTTAATTTTTGGAAGTCAAATCTTTCACACCGTGAAATAATAGTCTCAGGAACACGAAAAATCTCCGTAGTACAAAGAATAAAAATTGCATGAGCCGGGGGTTCTTCCAAGGTTTTTAAAAGTGCATTGAAAGCGCCTTTTGAAAGCATGTGTGATTCATCAATAATATAGACCTTGTATTTACCCGTTGTTGGCGCTAATTTTATCCGCTCAATAAGCTCGCGAATATCATCAACCCCTGTATGAGAGGCCGCATCAAATTCAATTAAGTCCAAAAAGTGACCTTCAATAATTTCTTTGCAGTTCCCGCACTTATTACAGGGTTCAGCATTTTTAAAATTAAGACAGTTAACGCTTTTTGCTAAAAGTCGAGCCATTGTTGTTTTCCCTATGCCCCGGGGTCCAGAAAAAATATAAGCATGCGAAATTTGACCACGCCGAAGTTCATTCTGAAGCGTTTTTTTAATATGGTCCTGGCCAATAACTTCAGAAAAAAGTTTTGGCCGATGTTTTCTGTAAAGAGTAACTTCTTCCATATAAAAATATTAAGGATTTTGGTCCCCTTTCTTTTTTATTATAACAAGGATATTCTAAAATTTCAATTTTTTCCGTCTTCGAAGAAATCGGTATCCTGACGTTGTGCGTCAGGGCAATTGCTAACTTTAAGCCCCAGATAAAAAAACCTCATTAGAAATCTCAAGATTCCTAATGAGGTAAGTTTGAAATCAGAATTTATTGTCTAGGTCTGGTGATCTGCCGGCAGTTCACTCTTTGACGTTTGTAGAAGAGTTTCAGTTTCTTCCTCTTCAGGCGCATCCACGATCCAAGCACTGGTGTAGCCGCCTTCTCTTTCAACAATAAGGACCTTGTTGTTATAGGGATTAATGGAGTTGGTTCCCCTTTCTCGGGCTTGCTCTAGTGTCCAGCCAAAGAGGGTACGCGGTAATTCGTAGTAAAGTGCCGGACCATATTTATATAATCTGAGGATAAGCGCAAAAAAATTATCACTTACTCTAACCATGGAGACAATTAGGTATTCACCGGGATCGATTGTTTCAAATCCTTGTCCATTGGGAATCCAGTGGTAAACTGCCAGTGTAGCCAGCGTAGTAAAAAAAACGCCGCCTACGAATGTCGCTATCATTCCCACGATTGTAAGAATAATTATGACATTATTAGGCGTCCGTATCATGCCTCCCCAGAAACATAATAATGCCGAGCAAAACCCTGCGGCAATCAACAAAACCACTGCCAAGACAAAGAACAACCAAACGTAGAACTTCAATTTCTTCATTTTTTCTCCCTCCTTTAAAATTAAGAAATTTTCGCTCCCCAAAGGGAGCCAATTCATTTTAGCATATACAGAAAAATGTGTCAAGCCCCACACCCCGCAGTACTGCGGGGTGTGGGGCGCAGACCCTGTACCCGAGGACACCGCAGTTTTGCGGGGGACGAGTGGTTCAGGGTCAAGAGGTTGAAAAGAGGGCCCCAAAAATCCGCTGAATTCAGCGGATTTTTGGGGCCGTTAATTGCCTGTCCCAAGTCAAAGTCAAAGGGTCAATAGTCAACTGTCAATTTTATACTCCATATCGTCATAAGCAATCATTACATTCACATTTGGTTCTTTTAGTTCTTTTTTTAATTTTTTGTTGCCAAGCGCGAGGGCTTCCTTGCCAAGATGAGTAAAAATGACTTTTTCAATCCCGTATTTTTTACACCAGTTTATTTGAGTAGTCATTCGGGTGTGGCCAAATAATTTATCATTTTTTCTTCTTATTAAATTGCTTTTAAAACTTGAGCCGTCACCAATGTAAAGATCAACATTTTTTAAAACCGCTTTATTTTTCATTACAATAATGTCGGGATTATAGATTATTGTCTTTTTATTCTTTATTTTTAAACCAACGGCCGGTGCAATTAAGGAATGAATGACTCGATAAGCTAAAATTCTAAAAGGACCAATTTTAAACCATTTATTAAGTTTTATAATTTCAAAATTTTTTTCAAATTTAGTAGCTCTTCTTGTATCCCGGGTCACATAAATTTTTCCTTGATATACTTCATCTTTTTTTACCCAAATAAAGTGGTCAGGATGAGCGTGGGTAATTAAAATTGCATTGGGCTTTATCTTGCTCAACTTTTTACTTTTTAAGCCGTGGTCAATAAGTAACTTAAAACCCTTATTTTCAAGTAAGAGTGAAGAGTGATATTTATGCTTTCTTGTTTTTTCTTCAATTTCCCCTTTTGTGCCCAAGAATTTAAGTTTCATTTTTATAATGCTTAAATGGATAATTATACTTTTTGCTGATATGCTTTTATTATTTCAATAACTTCTTTGTCGCTGACGTCATACCAATTTCTGTAAACTTGAGCGACAGCTCGAAAAAAGGTTGGTTTTTCTAAAACAATGAGTTCATCAACAAGTTTTTTTATTCTTTGGGCCACGTTTTCTCCGGAAACTGGCACGGCCACAATAATTTTCTTTACTTTTTTCTTTTTACAGAGCATTATCGCGGCTTTCATTGTTGAACCCATGGCCAGACCATCATCAACTAAAATAACAATTCTTCCAGAAATTTTGGGGAGGGGCTTTCCTTTTCTTAAAATTTTAATTCTTCTTTTTATTTCTTCTTCCTGCTCTTTTTTAATTTTTTGAATCTCTTCTTTTGAAAGCCAGCGATTTGCATCTTTAGAAATAAAAGTACTCCCATCTTCAGCAATAGCGCCAAAGCCAGCTTCCGGATTGTCAGGATAAGGAAGTTTTCTAGAGATCAATAAAGAAAGTTCGGCTTTTAAATATTTAGCCACCTCTGCGGCAACTTCAACACCTCCTTTTGGAATAGCCAAAACAAGAGCTTTCTTGTTTTTATATCTCTCTAAAGCTCGTCCGAGTTTTTTTCCTGCATCTTTCCGGTCTTCAAACATAGATTTATTATCTTAATGATAACATTTTTCTTAAATTTAGCACAAAAAAATTGCCTCACAATTTGTGAGGCAATTTTTTTGTGCTAAGTTAATTGCTTGTCGTGAGTTTGTCAAAGGGTTAATTGTTTGTTTTTCCTCGAAAAACAATAAACTTACTGATTCCAAAATTTACAAAAAGAATAATGCCGATTGCAAGGACCTTGGCAACAAAATCTTCTTTTGTCCCAAACCAGATTTCAAGCGACGAATAGAAAACAAAGAAAGAGACTAAGATCTGATTTAAGACATAAGTAATTGAACTTAGAGAGAAAAACTGGAGCCACTGGCGAAACATTACTTCGCGGCGATAATCTTTAAATGTCCAGTATTTATTCCAAAAAAAGTTGCTCACAATTGCCAAGAAGACGCTAATCATATTGGCAATAATGATTGGGTAGCTAAAAATGTAAATCGTCTGGGTATAGCCAAAAAGGCGGGTAATAATTGTGTAAGAGCCAAAATCAACAATGGCACCAATGGTGCCGACAATCGAAAAACGGATGAATTGAGCTATCGCAGGATACTTCTGTAGATAAAGCTTAAGAGTTTTAATCATTACTCGATAATATTGCTAATTGTTGATAGCTGATAGTTGATAGGTTTTTATAAATTTTTCCTATCAGCAATCAACTATCAACTTTCAACAAAATTTATTTTATATCGTAAATGTTGGCTGATCATCATCCAA
>CAZYLA010000068.1:0-4103 GCA_964648435.1 uncultured Candidatus Saccharibacteria bacterium | reverse complement strand
CGCAAAATCAAAAATCAGTCAACTTTGTTTTGACTGAATTTTGGCTAATTTTTGCAATTTTTAACGCTTCACATGCTGTGTGAAGCGTTAAAAATTAGAAGAAATTTGACTGTGGAAAATAGCCCTTGACAAGGATTTTACATATATACTATTATAAGAATGTAATCGAAAGATTACCCTGCTCGCGGATGCGAGTCCGAGATTCAAATCTCGCCCTTTAAGGGCGAGATTTTTGTTCTGTATTTTATAAAAGTAATATCCCTCTTAATTTTTTGGGCATTTATATTTAAATCAGCTTTCCTTTTAAGACGATAAGAGACATAACCCGCGCTAAACAAAATTATCTTTTTCTTTCTTCTTTTTAAAAATTCTAATAAATAGACAAAATCCGCATCACTTGAAAATAAACAAAATGTATTGTACTTTTCTAAAAACCTTACAGCATCGATACAAATCTCTGTATCAAAATTGCATTTTGGAATATAAATGTACTTGCCTTTTCTATCTTTATTAACCGCTCTTGTTGTAGTTTTCTCTTCTGTAGAATCCAGATAATGTTTAATTTGTTGAACTGGCTTGGTCACTGTTTTATCAAAATATCTTCTTGATTTACTAATGATTTTTATTGATTTTCTCCTTCTAGGATCCAAGCCAAAATAAAATCTTTTGTGTTCAGAAAATAAATTTAGAAATCTTGCTAATTTTTCTATATCAACCACTAACTTTTTATTTTTAGGCAATACATTGCCTTCACTGTCTCTTTCGTCCCATTCGTACCAATAATTGACATTTCCAAAATCGATAAAGCTAAAAATTTTTCCGAAATTCTTTTTATCTACCCCTAAATTTTTTAATTTAAATTCCTCAGCTGTCTTTTTTGTTTTTGGTTTCATAGATAAGATTTACTTTTAAATTTTAACGCAAAATCAAAAATCAGTCAACTTTGTTTTGACTGAATTTTGGCTAATTTTTGCGGAAATTTTATCGCTTTTTCCAGTCGCGGATGATGACGCCCCCGCGGATTCTTTTGACGAGAACGCGCTGGCGTTCTTTCCATCCAAGTGAGCGGACAATATCAATGGGAATGGTGACGCTTAAGCTTTTTCGGCCGACTTTGGTGATTTTTCGGATATTTTTGTTTACTTTTTTCCTTTTCATATTTTTTCTACCAGCCCCTCACTTGGGCTTGGCTGGATGCGAAGCATCCGATTCTGCCTTTAGGCAGCCAAGCCCAAGTGAGGGGCTAATTTTATTTACGTAATTTGCTACTCACCACAGCTTATAACCTATTTTTTATAAATTCTATGTTGAGTTTTGTTGTGGATAAATCCTCTTGACAAGCAAATATGAGTTTAGTATAATAATTATAGAGTTGGCAATAATACCTTTTGAGGCGCCTCAGTGTTCCCCTCGCGGATGTGAGGGTCTAAGCTGAGGAATACCACCTCAAGAGACGCCACTCTACAAAAAATTCCGGCATTTTATCGGGATTTTTTGTTTGTCCAATAATCTTTAAAGAGTTCGTCAGAGGCAACAATGTTGTTTTTCAGTATTGTAAAGAATTTCTTTCCATTTTTTCTTTTATTGTGATATCGAAAAAGAGCGCCACATATCCAATCAGCTATTTGAATATTAGGGCTGGTGGTAGAGTCAGAGATCTCTATTTGAAATAAAGATTTTGCCGGTAATTTTGGACGGAGGTCTAATTCTATTTTTTTATTGAATTGCGCCTGGGAAAGTCGTTGTAAATGACGTCTATCTCGAAAAACACGGAATTCTAAATCCGTTGTCGGAAGGAGTAGATTGAGGGTTTCGGCAACTACTTCAATGTAGAGAAGCCCTGCTTCAATACCCTTTTTCTTTCGATACTTTTTAGGAATATTTTTCTTTTTAAGAAAGGTGTAAAAGATTCTGACATCCTGCTTAGTGAAATAAAGAAGTGTTTTAGCCCGCAGTTCATCAGTTAATCTTGTATCAGAAAACTTAACTTCTGTTCGATAGCGTAATTTCTTATTGGAAAATCTAGAGTGTTGCCATTTACGAAATGCTTTTGCGGTACGTTGTTGGTTTCCCGTTATGAAACCCCCAATAACAAAATATTGTTCTTTGTCTCCAGTAAAATTACCTGACTCATCAAGAAAAATAAACATTATTTTATTAATTTTTATTTACGTACCTTATTACGTAACTTGTTACGTAATATCTATATTATAATCCTTTTGGGCCTTGAAAGCAAAGCCAGCCCAAATAATGTATTATGAGATTCCTCGACTCACTCCGCTCGCTCGGAATGACGGAGTAGTGAATGTATTGTGAGATTCCTTGACCCCGCCAAGGAAGAAATTCAAGAGAAAAAATAGCCCCGACGCAAATTTTTGATTTTTAAAAATCAAAAATTTGCGTCGGGGCTAGACATAAAATAGAGCAATATGCTCTATTTTATGCACTTTCATATGAAAGTGCATAAATACTTGCTTAAGTAAGTACTTTTTTTAAAAATTTCATTACTAAGAAAATTATCATTGAAAATCCTATAATTGTAAAGATGATAATAACAGAACTTGCTAACCAAACAGTATTTGATAAAAGTAAAAGAACAACGATTATTATTGATACAGCGTAAGCAAACAGTTTATAACCAAATGCTTCTAAATTACATTTGCTCAATAACTTTTTAATTAATCTGCCGATGATTAAAACAACAGACAGAATTCCAAATATAAGTGATGAAAAGATAATTACTAAAATAACGATTCCCCAAATTGAACCATAGGAAATATAGCTAGAAGAAAGTATTTCTTCCCACAGTAAAAAGACAGCTTGAAGAATTAAAGATAAAGAAGATGCTGAAACACGTTGAGAAATCTTTTCAGAGAATGTAGGAATATGAATATCTCGTTGAGAAACTATCAGGTCCTTATTTAATCTATTAAGAGGACCGGCATAGTAAGCATTCATAACAAATGTGCTTGATTCAAAAAGTTCTTCAAGTCCTGGGCTAATTTCTCTTAACTCTCTTTTAGAAAGTTTGATATTATAATCAAAACCTGTTCCTGGCCATAGACCTGTGTTTATAATAGCAGTTTCACTTATAATCCCTTTTGCGATAAGAAATATATTAACATCTGATTGAGATAAACCAGCATCGGAAGTAGCGGTTATCTCAAGCGGATAATAAAGAAACTCTGAGTTGAATCTGTAAACTAAAGGTTTAATACTTTGTTTATTCTCACTCGCTTCAATAACGTCAAATACAAAGAATTTTATATCTCTATTTAGATAGTTTGCAACGCTATTTTTAAATTCAAGCGAGATTTCAGAATATTCAAAACCTTTGCTTATAGTAAAGTTTTTCACCCAATTTATAAAATAATTCAAATCATTTACTTTTACCACAGTTACATCATGAGCGCCAATTTTTTTATGAAATGTTATCTCAACACCTGGAGCGGGCGCTCCAGCACTCCTGTGCATGCCCAGCCCTTTCATCCCCTGGCTTCTTATGGCCCTAACTCTCTTGTTGATTGTTTCTTTTATCTTTGTAAATGAGTCAAAACTACCTTCTTCGACTGTTGTAGGGCTTGAAGGCAATGGTAAGACCTCAAGAACTAAGGTAGATTCCGAACTTTTTGCATCAGTTGAAAGAATTATAACTTCTTCATTTCCATTCCAGGCAACAATAGCGTTTTGCCCGGACTCTTGCAAACTAACTTCTCTCGGACCTACAACTATCATCCCTCTATTGGCAGAAGCTAGAGAGGGAATTGAGAAAAGAAAAATTAGTGATAAAATGACTAAATATTTAGTTTTCATGTTCGTAGGATTAGATTAATTATTTATAAATCTTCTTCGTCTTCCTCAAAATTTTCATCCTCGTCTTCATTATTCTCATCATCTTCATCCAGTCCTTCATCCTCATTCCCTTCCATCTCTTCTAAAATCCCTTCTGCGCCTTCATTAGTTTTGCCTACTTGTTTTTGGATATCTTGAAGATTCTTCCTCATTTTCTCGCCAACTTGTCCAGGGACAAGAATAGTCGCATCCGGCTTTTTCTTTTCTTTTTGAACTTCTTCCATTGCTCTCTCAAGGCCGCGACGTGAGTT
>CAZYLA010000067.1:0-4113 GCA_964648435.1 uncultured Candidatus Saccharibacteria bacterium | reverse complement strand
TATCAATTGAAGAAGTTACAGATTCATTGTCTGCAACGTAATTGTCTTCTGTGTAGGTTCTGTTGCCTATGGCAGCGTCAATGTCGTTAAGAACTTCCTGAACATTTGTGGAATTGGAATTGTCAAACTCGTCAGAGATACCGACAAAGTAAGCTCCAGAATCAGTGGGAGAGGTTGATTCTCCAATAGCTGTATTTGCATCTAAAAAGAGATTATCTTCGTCAACAAAGAAATTAGCGTTGGAAACAGTGATTGAATCTGTTGCTGGGGTATCATCAAAGGTAAGATTGCCTTTGGCTGAGCCAAGACCGATTGTTTGGTCGTCGGCAACAGCAATATCTCCGGAAAATTCAGCAGTTGGGGCAGTAATTTCCACTTCTGTGTCTGCGTCAATATCAAGCTGGCCGTCTGTGGAAGAATAGATTTGAAGGCCTGAGTCTCGGAATTGAAGAACTCCATCTGTGTCAAGGTAGAGGTTGTCAGCAATGCCCATATCATCTGCTACAAAAAGATCGTTGCCAGTCATCACAAAGTTGGTGTTGGCAAGAGGAGTATTATCAGCAAGGCCAGCTGTGCCAATAGCAACATCGTCTCCTCTTATGGTAGTTTCGTAAGCTCCTGCCAAAGTCCAAAGACCGGCACCGCCAGCAATAATCTCATTGATTGCGCCAATAATGGTTTGGTTAGTAGTATTAAGCGTAGTGTTAGCGGCGTCAGCAAGGGCTTTTCTGGCAGCAAGGTGGCTGTCGTCAAAATAGAGATTTCCAGCAGCTCTTAAGGTAAGATCATTGCCTGAGTCTGTTTCAATATATCCGTCTGTTTTGCCAATTCTAATTTTATGGTCATTGGTGTCAATTTCAATAGCTTCCCTAAATTCTGTTTCTTGACGGAAGTCAGCTTCTGCATAGATATCAAAAGAATCAGCGCTAGAGTTGCCAATGGTGACATTTCCCTCAAAAATATTGCTGGCTGTAAAGATGTTTTCATAGGCAAGCCGAGCATATTCAGAAGAATCAAGACCATCAAGAAGATCAGCATTAAAAGCATAAGGAGATGATGTAAGCTGCTTTCTTGGCTTCATCTCGCCCCTTCTGTTAAAGTCAACTCCAATGTAATATTGTTTGGTCCAATCAAGGGTTTTGAGAGATTTTTTGATTCCAAGATGGGCATAAAAAAGACCGTTTTTAACCTTGACATTTTGGCTCTCACTCCAAACAGGAGAACCGCCTGATTTCGATGTGTAGAGTTTGAAGGTTATCGGGTAAGTTCCATCGGGCACAGGGACATGATTTTTGTCCCAGACCTTGCCCTGGAAGTTGAGGATATAAGGAACAGTAACATTTGTATAGGTGCCGAGAACCTCTTTTTGAGGAATAAAAGAGGAAGGAAAAATTGTTGGAAAGATTGATGAAAGAAAGGGAAGCGCCGAAGAAAGAGAGAGAATAAGAATGGTAAGAGGAACAAGAGAAGCACTGGAGAAACCGAAAACAAGCCGGCGGGCTCTTTTCCGACGGCTCTCAAATATTGAAAAAATATCTTGATAAATTCCTTTTTCGTCTCTGGGGGAAAGAATAGTAAAAGCTCTACCAGTGTCATAACGGAGATAAAAAGGCAAGGCGGCTAAAGCCGCAATAAAGCCGAAATAAAGAATTTTTAATCTCTTAAAAAAACGTTTTAGTCCGAAACCCTCATCTTGCTCTAAAGATTCCTGAATATCAGCAACTCGTCTGTTGTTCTTTCGATAAACACCAACAAGACGGCTCCCAATTTGGCGACGTCTCTCTTTGAACGTGGCAGTTAAATACGACGGTTCTTTACAGATATATGTTGGAATAGAGGAACAAGAGCTTTTTTCACCTCCACTACCAATGTATTGGCGCGGGAATGAAAAAGAAGATAATTTGGCTCTTTTTTTCGCTTTGGAATGTGGTTTAAGTCTCTTTTTTCTCTCTAGCGAAAACGCTAGAGGTGCAAAAGAAGGTCTCGCCGTCACTGCCCGTAAACTCTCAAGTCGCTCTCGCTGACGCTCCAGATATGCCTCAACTTCGTCTTTTTTAATAAACCAGCTTCGGCCGATTTTTCTGGCTCGTAAGCGACCCTTATTTATTAAAAGACGCAAATAATCAGCGCTATAAGGCGTGTCCTTAGCTGCGACAGTTAAGGAGACATATTCTGTTTGTTTTTGATTTTTCTGGGGCATTTAAAGATTGAATTAAAACTCTAAATTCTAAATTCTAAATTCTAAACAAATTCCAAATTCTAATTTTCCAATTTTCCAAACAAGTACTTTGATTTTTTCGAACCTTCTAAAATTGAACCAAAAATCTTCATTAACTCTATTGCTTCTTTTATCAGTGCTTCCTTTTCCTGAATTTGTTCCTTAAAAGGAAGTGTTAGTTTTAACCAGTAGCGAGCTTCTTTTATTTCTTTTTTGGAGATTTTTATTCTCATTTGGAAATCCTTCTTACTCAAGGACTCATTTGCTTCAATGTAATTTGCTCCAGTTGAGCCAGCGGCTCTTACTAACTGCTTGCCATTCTCAATATTAGAAATGGTTCTAGGTAATTTTTGAACATAGCCATTAACCCTCTTGGCAAATTTTAGGGTTCTCTCTTCTAAATCGTAAGTGTTCTGTTTGGAATTTGGAATTTGTGACATTGTGATTTGTTTAGGATTTAGGATTTCGTGCTTAGAATTTTTAAAACATTTTTTATTAAAAAACAGGATGCTCAAAAAATGTTTTTTACACCCTGATTTTGATAAGCTTTGAGGACCCTCTTGGTCCCGGAGATGATTTTACTTCCGAATACTGTATTCGGAAGCTGATTCTACTTTAATATTAGCACAAAATTAAGCAAAAGTCAATGTTTATCATATACTAGAAATCTTAAGAAATCTTAAAAAAATAAAAAGGATTTCTAATGTAATTCTTTATTAGATTCTTGTTGGATTTTATTCCGGATTTTTTACCTCTCCGCGGTTAGCAAAAAGTTTAGAATTTCTTAAAAGAAAAGCACTATTGTTTTTTTGGCTAAACTTCAACTAAATACAACAATGTATGGATATTTAAACATCAGGTTTAAAAAGTTAAAAAAACGATAGACAGAGCTCTTGAAAAAAATAAATTTTAAAAAAACAACGCCATTTTTAGGTGTAATTATTTCTGGTTTTTTGTATTAATTTTTTGTCAAATTTGAATTAAAAAACATCTAAAAAATCAAAAAATAGGACTTGTTAAAAGGTTGAAAAGGGGATGTGGAAAACAGAAATTTAAGAACTTTATCCACAAAAATACGGCTCAAAGCGTTTTGAGCCGTATTTTCACACCCGCATTAAAGCCAGTTAATGACATCTACAATCTAATTGGGTACTTTCTAAGAAATGTTTTTATTTCTTTTTTGACTTCTTTCGGCTTTCGGCGGTCAATGAGGACTTCGCCAAACCAGAGAGCAATTCGTTCCATATCTTTTTCTTTTAATCTTCGGGTGGTGATGGCCGGAGTGCCAAGGCGAATGCCACTTGGATCCATTGGCCGCGCCTTATCAAAAGGAATCACATTTTTATTAACTACAATTCCAGCATCAGAAAGCTTCCTAGCAGCCTCTCCCCCGCTGATTCCCTTATCTCTTAAATCAATTAAAAGAAGATGATTGTCAGTGCCGCCAGAAATTAAACGAAAGCCGTTTTTTTCTAAAGCTGCCGCCAGCGCCTTGGCATTCTTGACAATCTGACGGGCGTACTTTTTAAAATTTGGCGAGGCCGCTTCATTCAAGCAAACCGCAATCGCCGCAATATTGTTTTCATGAGGCCCCCCTTGAATTCCCGGAAAAACCATTTTATTAATCTGGGACATTAAATTTTTTCTAGCAAAAATCATCGCGCCACGAGGGCCCCGCAAAGTTTTCTGAGTGGTCGTCGTAACAACATCCGCAAAAGGAAAGGGACTTGGGTGAACACGGCCCACGATAAGACCGGCAATATGAGCAATGTCTGCCATTAACAAAGCCCCTACCCCATCGGCAATCTCTTTAAACTTTTTAAAATCAATGGCTCGCGGGTAGGCAGAGGCACCAGCAATAATCAATTTTGGTTTTACTTTTTTAACAAGTTTCT
>CAZYLA010000066.1:0-4152 GCA_964648435.1 uncultured Candidatus Saccharibacteria bacterium | reverse complement strand
ATCAAAGAAGGGTTCTTGCGCTGCAAAGGAACGAGTAGCTGGATTTTGATATTTGGATTTAATAATACATTGAGTCAATATACTTCATAAATAACCGTAATGGCTTTAATAGAAGTTAAAAATCTTTCAAAAATATATAAGAATAACGGCACCAAAACAAAAGCGCTTCAAGGCGTTTCTTTTAATATTGACGAAGGCGAATTTGTCTCAATCGTCGGCCCAAGCGGCTCCGGGAAATCAACCCTAATGCACATTTTGGGATTTTTAGACCGTCCCACTAGCGGTGAATATTTTTTTGAAGGAAAAAATGTTAAAAACTTCTCAGATGATGAGCTTGCCTATATTAGAAACCGTAAAGTTGGTTTTGTCTTTCAATTTTATAATCTCCTTGCTCGGACCACGGTCTTAGAGAATGTTCTTTTACCAACTACCTATACTAAAGAATACGATCCTAAAAAAATGCGCGAGCGCGCCTTGAAGATTCTCGACCGCGTTGGTCTTTCCCACCGCGTTGATTATTTGCCAAATCAGCTTTCTGGCGGTGAGCAGCAGCGCGTGGCTATTGTCAGAGCGCTTATGAATAATCCTAAAATAATTTTTGCTGATGAACCAACAGGGAACTTGGATAGCGCTTCGGGCAAAGAAATTATGGAAATTTTACAGAGTTTGAATGAAGAAGGAAACACTATTATTTTAGTTACTCATGAGCTCTATACCTCGCGTCACGCTAAAAGAATTATTAAACTAAAAGACGGAAGAGTGATCTCTGACGAAATATTAAGAGACGGTATAAGAAAAATTGCGAAGTTGGAAAAAGCGTTAACTAAATAGAATGAAATGGGGACAGGAAATAAAATCAACCGTCAGCCAGCTTTTAGAAAATAAGGGGCGATTTTTTTTGACTATTTTAGGAATTGTAATTGGCACAATGGCGGTGATTGTAATTATGGCTGTAGGCGCTGGCGCTCAGAGTCTGATTACCAACCAGATAAAAGAATTTGGCACTGATACAATTGGCATTCTTCCTGGAAAAAGCGAAGACGAAGGCCCTCCTGCTTCAGTTATGGGAATTACTGTAACTACTCTTTCTTACAAGGACTTTGAGGCAATAAAAAAATTACCCCATATTAAATATTTATCTGCTTTAGTTCAGGGTGTTGGCGCGGTAACTTATAAAAACAAGTCTTTAGATTTAAACTTCGGCGGCATTACCATTGATTATTTCAAGGTTCATGACCTGGCTTTAGAAAATGGCCGTTTTTTTAATTTAGATGAAGAAAAAAATCTAGGCAGGGTGGCGATCTTGGGAAGCAAGGCCAAAAAAGATCTTTTTGGTGAAGGCGATGCTCTTGGCCATCGTATAAAAATTAAAAACGAAGGCTTTGAGGTTGTTGGCATCTTAGAAGAAGGCGGAACTTCCTTTTTTCTAAACCACGATAATTATGTCTTTATTCCTCTATCATCGGCCCAAAAATTGCTTTTGGGCATTAATCATATTTCTGTGATCAGAGGCAAGGTTGATGATGTAAAAAATATTGAAATCGCAAAAGCCGAGATTGAAAAAACTCTTAGAAGCCGCCACAATATTACAGATCCGGAAGAAGATGATTTTACAATCCGAACCGCACTTCAAGCGCTTGAAGTGTTTACAGAAGTGACAAATGCTCTTAGATATTTTTTAGCTGCAATTGCCGCGATTTCTTTAGTTGTTGGAGGAATTGGAATTATGAATATTATGCTTGTAACAGTTACTGAGCGAACCCGGGAGGTTGGTCTTCGAAAAGCTCTTGGCGCGACCTATAAAAACATTCTTTCTCAATTTCTTTTTGAGGCTGTAATAGTAACTTTTTTGGGCGGCGCTATTGGTATAATTCTTGGAATAGTAATCTCTGGAATTGTGGCCCTTATAGCTAATCAACTTGGTTATGACTGGAGCTTTGTTGTTTCTCCTTTTTCAATAATTTTAGCAAGTGGAATTTCTATTTTAATTGGCCTTATCTTTGGCATTTATCCAGCTAGAAGAGCGGCGCGACTTGATCCAATTAAAGCGTTAAGATACGAGTAATTATGAAGTTGGGAAACCTACTAAAATCTTCTCTAGGGGCGCTTAAAATAAACCGGGGACGGACTATTTTAACAACCCTGGGTATTATTATTGGCATCACTGCTGTCATTGCGGTTTTTTCTGCTGGCGAAAGTATTAAGAGATTCATGGAAAAACAGCTTGAGATGTTTGGTTCTGATATTGTTTGGGCTGAAACCAGAGTGCCGTCGCAAAAAAGAAGCGCTACTGGAGAAACTGAAGGCCAGCAGGAAAGTATGGCTTGGGGCACTGAAACCGCTGCCTCAATGGCTCAAGGGACAACCATCACCACAATGAAACAAAAAGATGTTGAAGATATAAAAAAACTCTCAAATATCAAAGATGCTTACGGTGGAATAATAGGCCAAGAAAAAATAACTTATAAAAACCAAACAAAAACATCTTTTATTTGGGCGGTCTCTGCTTCGTTTATTAATATTGATGAAGGAAAAGTTGAAAGCGGCCGCTTTTTTACAAACGAAGAAGAGCAATCCCAGGCACAAGTAGCGGTTTTGGGGCAGGGTGTAAAAGAAAATCTTTTTGGGGAAGAAAATCCGCTTGGCAAAAATATTAAAATTAAAAAAAGAAATTTCAAAGTTATTGGACTTTTAGAAGAAAAAGGTGCAATCACAGGAATAGATATGGATGACGTTGTTTACTTACCTTTAAAAACTGCTCAAAAGCAAGTTCTTGGCATTGACCATATTATGTTTTTAGCCGGGCAATTAAAAAATCCAGACATTGGAGAAGCTACCGTAGAAGAAGTTCGGCAAATCCTTCGGCGAAACCACAACATCAGCGACCCAGCTAAAGATGACTTTGAAGCAATTACTATGAAAAAAGCAATGGAAATGGTTAATACAATAATGAATGCAATCTCTCTTTTTTTAATTGCCATTGCCGCAACTTCTCTAATTGTTGGCGGGGTTGGGATTATGAATATTATGTACGTTGCGGTTTCTGAAAGAACAAAAGAAATTGGGATTCGGAAAGCGCTTGGGGCGAGCCAAAAAAATATTCTAAACCAGTTTTTGTTAGAAGCTGTAATTATCACTTCTTTGGGCGGCCTAATTGGAATTACTTTAGGGACTTTAATCTCTTACGGCATCTCCTTTGGCGCAAGCAGGGCTGGCTTTGACTGGCCATTTGTTATTTCCTTAAAAGGCATTTTAACGGGCTTTATCTTCTCTGCGTTTGTTGGCATCATTTTTGGCTACTGGCCTGCCCGCAAAGCCGCGAGGTTAGATCCGATTAGAGCAATCAGAAAGGAATAAATCTAACAATTTACAATTAACATTTAACAATTAACCGCGCCGAAAAAATCCGCAGAAATTTCTGCGGATTTTTTCGGCGCAAAATCTGTCATCTGCTGTCTGTTGTCTGTCGTCTGATTATTCAAGTAGCCTCACTTCTGCCGCATCGCCAACTTTTTCTTTAAAACCATAGGGGTCGCCGGGGGTGTCACCAAGGGTGCCGTAATGCATGGGAACAACAATTTTGGGCTTAATCACTCTTGTCGCTTCAGCGGCTTCTTTTTCGTCCATTGTGTAAGTGCCGCCAATCGGAAGAAGAGCGATGTCAATTTCGCCTAAACTTTCCATTTCCGGGATTTTGTCAGTATCACCAGCAAAATAAATCTTTGTACCTTCAATTTCAATCTTGTAACCCAAGCCGCCCTGCTCTTTTGTGTGAAAAGTCTTGTTAATATTGTAAGCAGGTATAGCTTTAATTTTTACACCTTTTTCCTCAATTTCGTCGCCAGCCTGAATTATCTTGGCAGAGATATCATTAGCGCAGGAAGCCGGCGCTAAAACTACTGCATCGGGTTTTCTAATTTTTTCAATACTTGCTTTGTCGCAATGGTCAGAATGGTCATGACTTACTAAAATCAGGTCGCCGGGAAGCTCTTCTTTAATCCGATAGGGGTCAAAGTAAACAACTGTAGACGGTGACTTAATTCTAAAAGCAGCGTGCCCCAACCAAGTAATCTCAAGTGTGTTGATTTTAAAACTACCCGCCATATCTTTATTCCTTTTTAATTTTTAATTTTTTTATTATCTGAAATCTTC
>CAZYLA010000065.1:3897-4401 GCA_964648435.1 uncultured Candidatus Saccharibacteria bacterium | reverse complement strand
AAAATGTTCGAACTATCTTTAATATAGTGCACCACCGAGAAAAAGTCAACGATTTATTGGTCGCCTCGCTTCGCTCGGCGACCAAATTATACGGAATTTTCCACACAAAATTTAATTTTTGGTTTTGTGTCCCGCAAGGCGGGACTGTAAAAGAAAATTTTTTATCAAAGATGTGAAATTTTTTCTACGCAAGAAAATCAACAGAAGATGAAGACAGACAAGTTTTGCCCCCCCAGCGGCGGGCGAGCCGCCTAATCAGGGGGTGTTTGCCTTCGCCGCCTTCGGCGACGAAAAATGTTCGAACTATCTTTAATATAGTGCACCATATAATAAAATCAAAAATTAAAAAGATAAAATTTGCTTTGCCACTGGAAGAGTTTCTGACGATGATTTGGAGCGGGCGTAGTTCAGCGGTAGAACGTCTGCTTGCCATGCAGGAGATCGTGGGTTCGAATCCCATCGCCCGCTCCAAATCATCGTCAGAAAAAGTGGGTTCAAATCCCA
>CAZYLA010000065.1:517-3797 GCA_964648435.1 uncultured Candidatus Saccharibacteria bacterium | reverse complement strand
CTTGCCCCGCACCCGAGGAGCGAAGCGACGAGTGGTGCGGGGTCGCCCGCTCCAAATCATCGTCAGAAAAAGTGGGTTCAAATCCCACTTGCCCCGCACCCGAGGAGCGAAGCGACGAGTGGTGCGGGGTCGCCCGCTCCAAGTCATCGTCAGAAAAAGTGGGTTCAAATCCCACTTGCCCCGCACCAAATCATTATGAGAAATAATGGGTTCGTTCGAAATTACCCGGGCGCCCGGCATATGCCGGGCGAATCTCAAGCCCTGAAGCATGAAGGACATTGGAATTCTTGACTAAAAAAATATAATTTGTAAAGATATAAACAAGTAAAAATATTTTTACTTGTGGTTAGAATAAGGAGTTATCAATCTCAAGATAGGGACCAAGTTATCGGTTTGATTAAAGCGGTTAGTTTCGAGATCCTTAAGGAGAAAAAAAGCATTGAGGACCTTAGAGATATAGGAAGGGTGTATCTTAAGAAAGACGGCGTTTTTTTTGTAGCAGAGAAAAATGGCAGAATTGTGGGCACGCTGGCAGTTTACCGAAAGGACCTAAAGACAGCAAAAGTAAGGCGCTTCTATGTGGCGTCAGACTGCAGGGGGCAGGGAGTTGGTACCAAATTACTTGAAAAGACACTCAAATTTTGTAAGAAAAGAGGTTATAAAAAGGTCTTTTTATCAACCTACAAAGAAATGAAGCAGGCAGTTTCTTTTTACAAAAAAAGGGGCTTTAAAAGAAAAAGCACAAGCGAAAAACTTATCTTTTTTGAAAAGAGTTTGAGCAAATAAGAGCGCCAAAAATAAAATCCGCCTCCCCCGGGGGAGGCGGATTTTATTTTTGGCGCAATAATAAATTATCTCTTTCTATACACTTGGGCAACATTAGTCATTTTTGTGCCGGTTAAAGTTCCGTAGAAATAGAAATTTTTATTTCTTTTTAATTCTGTGTGCTTGCTTTTCTTTTTGTATTTGTTGAGAAAGATAGTATTTTTATCATAATAAATCTTGTAGGCAGTGTGGCCCCTTTTCGCAATAATTAAGCCATTGCTCTTGTCAAAAGATTTAATCTTTACCCTTAACCTATTGGGCCGCTTTGATTTATCTAAAAGTTTTACTCTGCTTGCCGTTAAGATTTTATCGGCTTCACTATATTTTCCAGTTACTTGAACTCTATCGCCTCTTTTAAAATGATTTATGTTAGCTTTTGAACTGTTGTCTTTAAGGTAAGTCCTGGCGCTGTCCACTTTAACTTTATACTGGGTTGGGCCAACCTTAATTTTTATATAATCACCCGAGCGGTACAAAACTGTGCCGGTGTATTTTTTCGTCCGGGCCGCGGCATCAGCAAATAAAGGGGTAGTTAAAAGCAGGGCCGCGATAAAGACTGATAGAATTATAGTTTTCTTCTTCATATTTTTGTTTTTAAGGCAAAAAAATAAACAGGGCAATCACCCTGTTTGTCTACTTCCATTATAGCATGGAAGACATTTTTTGTCAACTCGTTCCAAATTTTTAAGCTACTTTATAATAAACCTTCATACCTTTTGGTATAAAGCCCAAAAATTTGGGCGGGATGAACACCTCTTATCTTTTGTTGTTAAGCTCATAAAGAGCAATTCCACAAGCCACAGCCACATTGAGCGACTCTTTTTTGCCTTTCATGGGGATTTGAAGAATCGCGTCAGCAAGTTTTAGAATAGCAGGCGTTATTCCTCTGACTTCGTTTCCTACAACTAAAGCGAGTGGAAAAGTCGGCCTAAAGCAAGAAATAAGACGGCTTTTTTTAGTTTGTTCTAAAGCAATAATTTTGACTCCTTGTTTTTTGAGTTTTTTGATAAGACGAGCAGTTTGAGAGTGTTTTTCAAAGGGGACATATTTTTCTGCGCCAAGCGCGGTTTTGGAGATTTCTTTCCTGGGCGGGGCGCCTGTGTAGCCGCAAAGATAGATTTTATTGACTTGAAAAGCATCGGCTGAGCGAAAAATCGCACCCACATTATGCAAACTACGAATATTCTGAAGGATAAGATAAATTTTGTTAGAAGTTTTCATGTAGTTATTTCTATTATACTGGTTATTTAAAAAGCTCAAAAGAGCTTTTTGGCACAAGTTTATAAATTTGCCCCCTTGACAAACTTTTTTAGATATGCTATGTTGCCTTGTTAACCCCAATATGGGGTTTTTTGTACCCTTAAACAACATATGCGTAAACAAACCCAAAAAAGGCGATTTTTCGCTAATCTTAGCTTAACTTTTGCGATTTTGCCCCTTGTGGGCGTAAGCGTACTTGGCGGGAATACAAGCCAACTTGTGGCTAAAATGGACCCTCAATATACCCTCTCTTCTGAGGGCAAAATCATTGAAAAAGAGGTTCCTGAACTTGACCAAAAATCACCTACAGTGATTGGTCAGAATGCTATTTTGGCCTCCAGAAGCCCTAAAACCGCTGAAGCTAAAAAACCGGTTACAAGAAGCTATCGCTACCCGCGTCCTGCTTTCCTTAATGGTAAGAGAATGGTCGTGACAGCAACTGCTTATTCTTCTACTGTTGACCAATGTGATGCTAGCCCGTTTATTACGGCGTCTGGTACTCATGTTCACGACGGGACATTAGCAGCTAACTTTCTTCCTTTTGGAACGAAAGTAAAGATTCCGGCTTACTTCGGCGATAAGGTGTTCATTGTTGAGGACCGAATGGCAAGCAACCACAAAATTGACATTTGGTATCCCTCAAGAGGCGAAGCCCTCCAATTCGGGGCGCGCAGAGTTGAGATTGAGATTCAGTAAAAACGCTTTTCTCCTGCCCCGCGCTTTTGCGCGGGGCAGGTTTTTGTTTAGTGGCCACTATAAGAGCTACCTTTTTTTATTGACGATTAGGGATTTTTTTACTATAATTTGAGTACAGAAAGGGGCGCGATGGCCGAGTGGTTAGGCAAAGGTCTGCAAAACCTTTTACGCCGGTTCAATTCCGGCTCGCGCCTCCAAGAGCCCAGGTGGCGGAATTGGTATACGCGCAGGACTTAAAATTCTGTGACCTTTTAGGTCGTGTGGGTTCGAGTCCCACCCTGGGCACCACGAAATTAAGAGTTTTGTAAGATAAATAATTTCTTTAGAGAAGGAAGGCAAGGTTTAGTAATAGAAAGGGGAGCGAGCAAATTTATTTGCTCGCGTTGGGACGAGAAGGGTTTCGCCATGTCGCCGAAGGCGACCGCGAAACCCAGGCCCGAAGGGGAGTCCCACCCTGGGCACCACGAAATTAAGAGTTTTGTAAGATAAATAATTTCTT
>CAZYLA010000065.1:0-417 GCA_964648435.1 uncultured Candidatus Saccharibacteria bacterium | reverse complement strand
CGCCGAAGGCGACCGCGAAACCCAGGCCCGAAGGGGAGTCCCACCCTGGGCACCAGTATTTTATTTTCAGGTATTTTGCGTGTGCCTTTCCTTTTTTAATTTTTGTACGCGCTCTAATTTTTTTAATTAAAAAGGAATAATTTTTGCGGGTTTTGCTTCTTTGCTGGCACAAGCACGAGCCACTGCTTTCCGTCTTTAATGTACTGAAGCAGGCTGTATTGGTTTTTGGCTTTGGAGTAAGTCATTTTTTATTAGAGCAGATTTTAACTATCTCTAACTATATTTTCTGTTTGGGTCTTGACATAAACTGATAATTATATTAAAATGAAGTGTTTCCTAATAGTTAGGAAACACCTACGGCGTAGCACCAAAGGAAAATTTAAACCTTAAAAAGCTCTCTATAATCTATAAAAAGAT
>CAZYLA010000064.1:0-4435 GCA_964648435.1 uncultured Candidatus Saccharibacteria bacterium | reverse complement strand
TGGGGGTTATATGTTATATTAAGGTATTATGCCGGGCCAAACCAATTATTGAGCTATCTTAGAAAATCGTTAATCTTAACTAGAAAGCTAGTTTATATTTAAAATTTATAAAAAAGAAAGCAAACCCCGCACCTTTTTGCTGATATGTACTTAAAAAGGGCACTTAATTATTTTTTTAAAAAATCAGCAAAAAGGTGCGGGGTAAAATTCCAGTTTTTTGGTCAATTATGAATAAAATTACTAAAATTATAAGGAAAATTCCGCTAATAATTATTACTTTTAGGAGATCCTTTTTTAAATAAGGCAATTTTTCAGGGGTTTTGGGGAGTTTTTGGCTGGTTTTAGCGGTTTTTTCCGTCTGCCATTTGCCTTGAGCCGTCAGGCGATTGGCGGGCAGGTCAGGCCTTAAGGACTCTTTTGAAAATGTTTCTTGCGAAACATTATTTTTCTTAGCAGAAATAGCTTCAAAATGAGCTTGTCTTCGAGCGAGCTTTTTTAAATATCTTTGCCGTTTTTTACGGCGTCTTTTACTGCGCTTTGACATAAAATAAACTTAACTTTTAAGCCTCTTTATTATACCTGAAAGTAGGGGTTATTAGCAAGTTTATATCTTAGTTGCACGGAAAAGTTAAAAACTCAAAGCGCAAAGCGCAAAACTACAATTCAAAACTTTATTTATAATGTTTAAAATTAGCTTTATGCTTTATCACTCTCTGTTTTTCCTTTCGATTTTAGTTTTTAGCTTTGAGTTTTTATAGAGTTTTTATACTAATATTAGCCAAAAATTGCTCGATGGCTCAAAGCGCTTTGAGCCGTATTCCTAAACTCTGTCATTATACCACAACTTGACAAATCTGTCAAATTGTGTTGGCTAACATTAGCTAAAAATAGTGCTTTAGAGCTGATTTTGTGCTAATATTAGGTAAAAAAACAGGTTTTTCGTTAATTTTTCGCTAATCTTAGCTAAAATTTAAAACTTTATGTTTAACACCGGGTGTTAAACATAAAGTGAGAGACAGAGAACAGTTCTCTATTAGTTCTCATTAAGACAAACCCTTTTATTTGGCAGAGTGAGAGAAATATTGTTTAATTAAAGGCAGAGTGGTTACTAAAAGACGTTTTCAGGGGAATATTGGCGAGAATTTGGCTAAAAGTTTTCTTGAAAAACAAGGTCTTGTTTTTGTGACTGAGAATTTTTCTTGCCGCTTAGGCGAAATTGATTTAATTTTTAAGGATAAAGAAGAAGTTGTTTTTGTGGAAGTAAAAACAAGGAGTTCGCGATTTTTTGGCGAGGGCGAGGAAGCGGTTAATTATTTTAAACTTAGAAAAATTTTAAAAGCAGGCCAGTTTTTTCTTTTACAGAAAAATCTTGAGGAAGCGCCTTTCCGAATTGATGTTGTTTCTATCCTTCTTGATTATAAGAAAAAAGAAGCAACTTGCAAGTGGATAAAAAATGTTGGCTTAGAGTAGAAAGTTGGAAAGGTTAGGGTTTGGTGCGTAGGTTGACTGCCAATTGCATCTCTTGACTCAGTTAACTTTCATCACAGACATTATAATACAGACATCATAATAAAGTGTTACCAGTATGCCCTGCTAGTGTCTAGGTTGACACTCCCTTTTTTGTTTGTTATTATAAAAACAGATTCCTGTTATTGTTGATTTTGGCCGCCTTTGTGAGCGGCTTTTATAAAATCAGTTTCAAATTTTTAAATCATTTCATTTTTAAGTTTTTAAATCCATGGAAGACCAACAAGAAGACCTTAACCTTGTTATTGAGCAAATTTGCGAGGAAAAAGGCATTCAAAAAGAAAAAGTAATTGAGACCATTGAGGCGGCAGTGGCCTCTGCTTTTCGCAAGGATTACGGTTCTAAAAATCAAGAGCTTGAGGTTAAGTTTGACCTGGAGACGAATACAGCCAGGATTTTTGATGTTAAAGAAGTGGTTGAAGAGCCAAAAGAGGATGAGGAAGGCAAAATTCCCAAACTTAAACGTGGTCAAATTGCTTTAAAAGATGCAAAAGAGCTTAAAAAAGACGCTAAAATTGGGGATATTATTAAGACCGAAGTTACTCCCAAAAGTGCTGAATACGGTCGCATTGCTGCTCAAACAGCTAAACAAGTAATTATTCAAAAAATTCGTGAAGCAGAGAGGGATGCTATTTTTAATGAGTTCAAAGAAAAAGAAGGTGAAATTTTAACCGGCATTATTCAACGGGTTGAAGGCGGTAATGTTTATATTGATTTAGGGAGGGCAGTTGGGGTTTTATACCCTTCAGAAGCAATTAAGAATGAGGTTTATGATATTAATCACCGCATTAAAGTTTATGTGGCCGCAGTAAGAACAACGCCCAAAGGGCCGGAAATTATTGTTTCTCGCTCTTCGCCAAAAATGCTTAAAAAACTTTTTGAGGCTGAGGTCCCGGAGATGAAGGCAGGAACTGTTGAAATAAAAGCTGTTGCTCGCGAAGCCGGGAGCAGAGCTAAAATTGCAGTGAGCGGTCAAGAGGGCATTGATCCAATTGGTGCTTTTGTTGGTCAACGCGGCACGCGGGTTCAAACCGTTATTAATGAGCTTTCTGGAGAAAAAATTGATATCATTGAATGGGATGAAGATCCTGTTAAGTTCATCACCAATGCTCTTGCACCTGCCAAAGTTGTAAATGTTATTTTAAATAATGACAAAAAAGAAGCCACAGCTATGGTGGAAAAAGACCAGCTTTCTCTTGCTATAGGTAAGAATGGTCAGAATGTCCGGCTGGCTGCTCGTCTTACGGGTTGGAAAATTGATATTCTTCAGGCAGATACTAAGGAAGAAAAAGCAAGTTCTGAACCGAAAGAGGAATCTAAAAAGAAAATAAAAAAGATTAAAAGCTCAAAAGAAACCTCTGAAAGAAATAAGAAAGAGGCTAAGAGAGAAAGAAAGGAGGGGAAAAAGGAGGAAGGGAAACCTGAAAAAGGAGTTGATAAGAAACCAGAGTCAGGAAAAGTTAAAGAGAAAAAGTTAGAAAAAACTTCTCACGGTTAACAATAAGGTCAATAGATACTTTTAGTTTATCATTAACTTGAAAAGCCTATGAGTATAATTATCTTTTGTGTTTTTGTAGCTGTATTGGCACTTGCGCTTGCCTTTTTATTTTCTCAGATTATTACCAAAAAGAATATTAAAAGTCAGAAGGCGCGTGCAATTTCTGATGAGATATTTAAGGGCGCGATGACTTTTTTAAAGAAAGAATATCAAGTATTATTGATTTTTGTTTTAGTGATAGGGGCGCTTCTTTTGGTATTTATTAATTCTCGTACAGGTTTTGCCTTTTTACTTGGTGCTTTGTTTTCAGCTCTTGCTGGTAATATAGGAATGCGAATTGCCACCAAAGCAAATATTAGAGTGGCAGAAGCAGTCCAAAAGGGACTCTCGTCTGGCCTTAAGCTTGCTTTTTTTTCTGGGAGTGTGATGGGCCTGACTGTTGTTGGTCTCGGCATTCTCGGTATAAGTTTTTTGTATTTTCTTTATAAAGACCCTGTGATTATTTATGGTTTTGGTTTTGGGGCAAGTTTGGTTGCTCTATTCGCTCGTGTTGGCGGTGGCATTTATACAAAAGCAGCAGATGTCGGTGCTGATTTGGTAGGCAAGGTTGAATTGGGTATTCCAGAAGACGATCCCCGAAACCCGGCTTCTATCGCTGATAATGTAGGTGATAATGTTGGCGATGTTGCAGGGATGGGAGCAGACCTTTTTGAGAGCTATGTGGATTCAATTATCGCTGCTATGGTCTTGGGAATGACTTTTTTTGTTATAGGTAGCGGAGAAAAAGCAGTCTTTTTCCCTCTTCTTTTGGCCGCTCTTGGAGTAGTTGCGAGTGTAATTGGTGCTGTTTTTGTGAGAGGCAGCAAAAAAGGGGAAATTGCCAAAGCTTTGAATAGAGGGATTTTCGCAGCCACTTTTTTGATGATTATTTTTACCTTCATTCTCGCAAGGTACTATCTCGGCTCTTTAGGTATTTTTTACGCTGCTTTTGCTGGCCTTATCGCTGGTGTTCTAATAGGTCTTATTACCGAGTATTACACTTCTTCAAGTTATAGACCTACGCGGTCTATCTCAGAGTCATCTGTTTCCGGCGCTGGCCCTAATATTATTGAGGGGCTTGCTCTTGGGATGCAAAGCACTCTTTTTCCAATTCTAATTATTTCTATTGCTATTTTGTTAGCTTATTATTTTGGAGGAATATATGGGATTGCTATTGCTGCTGTAGGGATGCTTTCAACGCTTGGGATTACTTTAGCCACTGACACCTATGGGCCAGTAGCTGACAACGCGGCAGGTATTGCTGAGATGAGTAATATGGGCGATGAAGCACGCTCACGCGCCGAAGCTTTGGATGCTGTCGGCAACACAACAGCAGCTATTGGCAAGGGATTTGCAATTGGCTCTGCGGCC
>CAZYLA010000063.1:0-4558 GCA_964648435.1 uncultured Candidatus Saccharibacteria bacterium | reverse complement strand
AAAATTTATGGGTCTTCTTATTGGACTTATAATCATTCTCGTTGTTATCGGTCTTATTTTAGTCGGCATTTACAACAGTTTGATTAAGGGTCGCAACAAGGTCAACGAATCATGGGCCGATATTGATGTTCAATTAAAACGGCGCTACGACCTTATCCCAAATTTAGTTGAAACGGTCAAGGGTTATGCGGCTCACGAAAAGAAGGTTTTAACTAACGTTACTGAAGCCCGCGCTAAAGCAATGGGTGTTGAGGGGCCAAAAGACAAAGCCGCCGCTGAAAACATGCTCTCAAAAACTCTAAAAACTCTTTTTGCAGTGGCTGAAAATTATCCAAACCTAAAAGCTAATGAGAACTTTCTTGACCTCCAAAAGCAGCTTGGCGAAATTGAAGACAGCATCCAAAAAGCGCGGCGGTTTTACAACGGCACAGTCCGCGATTTCAACACCCGCTTGCAGTCATTCCCAATTAACCTTATCGGCGGCATGTTTGGCTTCAAATCCTTTGAGTATTTTGAAGTCGCAGAAAGCCGAGAGCGCGAGGCCGCTAAAGTCAAATTTTAATTTTTAAAAGCGTCTCTTTAATAACATCTCTCGAAAAACCTCTACTTGATAAAAAGAAGCTAATTTTAAAACGAAGTTCTTTTGGAGTAAGATCTTTGGTTCTAAGCAGGTTTCGTTTTTTCTTGGCCGCAATAAGCGCCAATTCAAGTTCTTTCTCTTTCTTAAGTAATTTTTCTAAGGTTTTATCAATAATCTCGCCCGGAACTTTTTTTTGAAAAAGCCGCTTTTTAAGAAGCGTCTTTCCTTCGGGATGCGTCTCAATGCGGTACAAAACAAAATCGCGAGCAAATTTTTTATCATCAAGAAATTTTTTCTCTTTTAAATCTTTTATTAGGCGGCGGATTTTCTTTTCAGGAAATTTTTTCTTTTTTAAGCGTTCAAAAAGCTCCCTCTCTGAACGCTGCCTAAAAGAAAGAAGCCGCAAGGCAACCCAGTATGGATTTTTCCTCTTTGGCGTTTTAGACGGACTTGACACAAATTAAAGATTATCTTATTCTATTATAGCAAGATTAATTTAATTTTCAATTTTCAAATGTGGACATCTAAAAATGAAAGGTTCAACCTACGGAAATCATAAAAGGGTTTCTTAAATCAATAGAAAACGAGTAGTTTCAAGTGAACAATTTTCAAATCCCCCGCAGTACTGCGGGGGATGGCGGCAAAGCCGCCATATTGAAAACCCCGAACCAATCCTTCGCTTCGCTTCGGATGGTACGGGGCGAGCAGCAGATGGAATAATTTTCTTAGTTAGTACACTTGCCCCGTAGTTAACGAACGAAGTGAGTTATACTACTGGGGTTGAAAATTAGTAATTGAAAATTTTATCTATGAAGGTTCCAATTTTAGACAAATTCACAACTCGCTTAAAAAGAGCCTTAAAAAGCGCTACTCTTGAAGCAGCGTCTTTAAGGCATAATAAAATCACAACTCTTCACCTTCTTTATGGAATCTCAAAACAAGAAGGAAGTGTTGGCAATAATTTGCTTCTTGCAAGTGGCATCAGAGAGAATTTTCTCAAGACAAGCTTAGAGACATTGGAAAGCAATCAAAAAGCACGAATGCCCACTTTAAGCACCACCAGCAAAAAATCGATTGAAAAAGCTGCTAAAATTGCTCATGAGCAAGGGCACAAATATGTTGGCACCGAGCACCTTCTTTCAGCGATTTTAGAAAAAAAAGACAGCCAAGCAATGAAATCTCTTAAAAAATCTAATGTTGATATTGAAAAACTAATAAAAAAATTGCGAATTATTATGCAAGACACTTCTCGCTTTCCTGACTTAGCCCGCTTTTTTGGGGCGCCTTTCCCTTTCCAAGAAGGTAAACCAAAAACCAAAAAAGAAAGCATTCTCTCTTTGTTTTGTGTTGATATCACCGAAGAAGCTCTTAAAAATAAACTTGACCCTGTAATTGGCCGAGACAACGAAATCGAGCGAGTAATTAATATCTTAAATAGACGCACTAAAAACAACCCTGTTCTCATTGGTGAAGCCGGCGTTGGAAAAACCGCGATTGTCTACGGCCTTGCTCAAAAAATTGCAAAAGGCGACTGCCCCTCTTCTCTTCTTAATAAAAAAATCTTGACTCTTGATTTAACAGCGACTATTGCAGGCACCACTTTCCGCGGCGAATTCGAAGCCCGACTCAAAGAAATTTTAAATATTGTCAAAAAAGATCCCGGTATTATTCTTTTTGTTGACGAACTTCATACTATTGTTGGCGCTGGCAGCGCCCAAGGAAGTTTGGATGCAGCGAACATCTTTAAACCTGCCCTTTCCCGCGGCGAGCTCCAAATTATCGGCGCAACCACTCTTGACGAGTACCGAAAAAATATTGAAAAAGACACCGCCCTTGAGCGTCGCTTCCAACCAGTCGTTATTAGAGAAAACACCTCTGGGGAAACTTTAGCAATTTTAAAAGGTCTCCGGCCTGTCTTTGAAGCTCACCATCAATTAAAAATAACTGAGGAAGCGCTTGAGGCGGCAGTTTATTACTCAAACCGCTATCTTACTGACCGCTTCTTGCCCGACAAAGCAATTGACCTCTTAGACGAAGCGGCCTCCAAAAAAAGAGGGCACCAAAAAGAAAACCAAATCTCAAGAATTATTAAAAATAAAAAAGAAGTCCTAAAAAAACTGAATTTTCAAAAAGAAAATGCTATCCGAAGAGAAAATTACGGTGACGCCCTGATAATAAAAAGAAAAGAAAGAAAAATTAGGGAAGAAATTAAAGCTCTCTCGAAAAAAGAACTTGCAAAAGAAAGAAGAAGGCGCTACCGTCTTGAAAGTGAAGACATCGCCAAAGTAACTTCTGAAATTACCGGCATTCCTTTAACTAATCTTTTAAAATCAGAAAAAGAGAAACTTGTAAGACTTGAAGATACTTTCCAAAAAGAAATAATTGGTCAAGAAGAAGCAGTAAAAGCAGTAAGCAAGTATCTCCGCCGCGCGCGTGCCGGAATTGCGGATACAAATCGGCCCCTTGGTTCATTTATCTTCTTGGGTCCAACTGGGAGCGGCAAGACCGAATTTGCCAAAGTTATTGCCAGAAGATTTTTTGAAAAAAAAGACGCACTGGTTAGAATTGATATGTCTGAATTTGGAGAAAAGCACACGGTTGCCCGGCTAACCGGCGCACCAGCAGGATATGTTGGTTTTGAAGAGGGCGGCAAATTAACGGAGACCATCCGCCGAAATCCTTACAGTGTGGTTCTTTTTGACGAAATTGAAAAAGCCCATCCAGATATTTTTAATATTCTCCTTCAAATCTTTGAAGAGGGAGAACTTACTGATGCCGCTGGTAAAAAAGTCAACTTTAGAAATACGGTTGTTATTCTTACCTCAAATATTGGAACAGCTTCCTTAAAAAGAGGTGGCGTTATTGGCTTTAAACAAGATAAAAAGAAAGCTTGGGCTGATGAAAACGAGCATCGTGAAAAGACCTTAGCCGAACTTAAAGAAAAAATGTCGCCTGAACTTCTTTCAAGAATTGACCAAATTATTGTCTTTAAGAGCTTAGATTTTAGTGCCCTTAGAAAAATTGCCGCTTTAAAATTAAAAGAGCTTCAAAAGCGGCTCAAAAAAAACTCCGTTCTCATCTCCTTTGATGATAAGGTTAAAAATTTCATTGCGAAACAATCTGTCCAAAGCGACGAAGGCGCCCGGCCAATCAGAAGAATAATCCAAAATGAAATTGAAGACCAAATTGCCAAGAAACTTCTTTCATTGCCCCATACCCGGGCGTCAGCGAGTGGTGCTGAGACGAAAGAAGAAGAAAAAGCTGTAAGATTAAAAATTCAAGTTGATAAAGATAAAATAAAAGTGGCATCTTCATCTTAAAGTGTTGCCTTGATGCCCGCCATTTCGCGTTCAGGCGAAATGGCGGGCATCAAGTGTCCCGACAAGAAAGATAGTACATTCCCAGCTCATTGCTCGCAATCGTTCCTCAAAAAAGACTCGTGTTCACCCCAGCCAGGTGACCTGTCTTTTAGAGCAATAGCTGGCCCCTCTCCCCTTTCTTGCTGGGACTTTTCTTATAAAAGCTATTTGACTGTGTCGACCGCAAGCTAAGCGCGAAGATTGACAATGGCTAGACAAAAATTTAGAATGTATATGGAGCCCCACGGGCAAAGCCCATGGTATCTTCGGTTGCGAGGACTTAGCCCTCCGGGCTTTGCCCGTGGGGTGGAATCCCGCACCAGAGGACCAATTCACTTGGGGGATAGAACCCATGTCCTCTTGGTGCGGGATAGATTGTCCCCGGCAAAATTGACAAGATTAAGAACAAGGGTCGGGCTATTTGGTCCCTCTCCCCTTCCCTAAATAGCCTGCGCCTTTTTGCCGGGGACTTTTCTTTTCTAAAATCTACAAATATTACTAAAAACAAGGGTCTCTCAAAAAGAAAGCTTTTGGGGATAAAAAATGTATTATAAAATCCAAAATCCAAATTTCAAAAAATAAATATTTTGGATTTTGGACTTTGGACTTGATTTTGGGG
>CAZYLA010000062.1:0-4579 GCA_964648435.1 uncultured Candidatus Saccharibacteria bacterium | reverse complement strand
TGACACGAATCCGGCCGTCATGCGTCACACTCGCCTCAAGACAATTTGCCACTTTTTTTAAAAAATAGAAAACAGCTTATAGATACGGCCTATAATAATTTAAAAAAAGATGGTTGGTTATTCTTACATACTTTTGATAAAGCTGACAAGAATATAGAATCAGGCTTGACAGAGAAAGAAATAAAAGATATGCTTGGTAGTAGGTTTAAGAATGTTTCAATAAAGGTTTTTGACCATTATGATAGAGCACCAGGCCACAATCACTGGCACAAGATAATGGAGGTTACGGCGCAGAGAAGATAGTTTCTGTGGTAACTGCAGGAGAGCATAAAAAAGCGGCGTTGTGACAAGCACGAAGCCGCTTTTTCTTCTTTTTATTACCTTCTTTTCAAAACAATCCCGTCAAATAGCAAAAATCCTTAAAAGAATAGTGGCCACCTAGGTGGCCACTATTCTTTAACAAGCCAAGTCATAAATTGCTTCGTATCTTTGATTTTACGTCGATCTTGCTGGTCTTCTTTAAATAATTTTTTAAGTAATTTGTTAAATTGGGTATTTTTCGGCATCCTCATTCAAAGAATTTAATAAATTATCTACAAGCTCATTATCAAATTTGCGTTCTTTTCTAACTAAGTAATCTCTTATTTTATCAACAAAATAGGGCATTAAGAGAAATCCATTTTTTACTTCAGATTTTGCCCAACCATCTTTAAATTTTTTGTCTTTTCCTGTAATTATAATTATATTAATTGCTCTTACTAGATATTCATCTAATTTTGTTCTAAAATCATCTTTAGCATAATCCTTATTAACAGGAAGCTTTATGGATTTGTCATCATAACGTTTTTTATTAAGTTCTTTTAAGATAAGATGGAGAAATTCGTGTCTAATAGTATCCCAACTTATTTTATTTTTAAAAGTTAAAGAAGAAAAAATATATTTTTTGCCTTTTTTAAAATAATTAGTTCCGCGGCTATAGGAATCTAGTAAATTAATAAATACTTCTATATCTAAATTTATATCTTTTGGTTTTAATCTTAAGAATTTTAAAGTATCCTTAGCTAAATTTTGAAGTTTTCTATTATTTTTATCACTAGTTAGTTTATTTATAGCCGGTAAGTAAGTTTCTCTGTAAAAACTTTTTATTTGCTTATCTTGATTTAATTGAGCCAATAAAGGTTTTAATTGATTTTTGAATAGATTTTTTACTTTTTTATTTTGTCCTTCGTCTTCAAAAATTTTTATTCCCGGAGTTAAAAACAGGTTTGCAATCCCAGGATACTCGCTAGTATTTTTAAATATTTTCTTTAGTAGTTTTTTTACTTTGTTAAGTAATAGGAAATTGGTAACCTGTAGTTTTTTAGCTTTTATTCTAATAGGATGCATTCCTGCAGGATTATTTTCTTGCTTATAACCAAGAAGGTTAATAACCAAGAAAATGAAGAAAAATTTATAACGAGAAGTAAAATTAATTTTAAGCATAAATTTTATTAAAAACTTGCTTTATCGGGTTAGTTATATTATAATCACATTTAGTTTTGATTAGCAATAAAGGAGGGGAAAAGATGAAGATCATAGATATCTTCAGACATGGAGAAGATGAGAATACAGGAGACCTAACCAGAGAGGGAATTCAAGAGATTCGTCAATTAGGAAAGAGAATTAAAGACTCGGGAATCAGCTACTCAAAATTTATTAGTAGTCCTTATTTCCGATGTGTGGTTACGCTTAAAATTGTATTGGAAGAGCTTGGGTTGGGGGAGGATCTAATTGAGATGAATGAAAATCTTTGCACCAGAGAGCCAGAACAGTGGACTCGAGTAACCCGACTAGATAAATTTCGGCAAGTTTTGGGAGAGACAGGAAGCAAAGTAATTGCAGTTTCTACTGTTGACCCAGGTTTAATAATAAAAGACGCTAACCAATTCATAACCGGACTGCAACATATAGTAAGAAATATGAAAGAAGGAACCTGCACTTTGGGAATTAGCCACAATACGATAATACTTGCCGCGGCAAGTATTATTCAAGAGGGAAGATTAAGTATAAAAACTCCCCTTCAAGATCTTAATATTTGTGAGGGCGTAAGATTTAAAGTAAAAAGGGGAAATATGTCTGTAGAGAAAATTTGCCGCACTTAATTGTGCGGCTTTGTTTTCGAATAAATAATTAAACAAAAAGGCGGCTTTCTTGTAAGATAACGTAACGCCGCCTTAATCAAGCAGGCCTAGCTGGAGCATAAAAAGATTTTTTGTGATGTATTTATTTGCTTCACATCTGTTGCTAGGTTGCAATCTAAAATCAGGGGAAAAATCCGCCTTCGAAATGGGGCAGTCTCCTTTGCAGTTAAAACGAGCAAAGCAGTCCTTGCATGCACTAATATTATCTACTACCAAACTTTTGAGACGCTCATATACTTCCGGGAAGAATGTGATTTTCTCTTGATCGGGGTCAACCCTTCCGTAGCAGAAGAAGTTAGCCATTTTATCATGAGAGGATGTTACTCTAGTACAGGCCGTGACATAACCATCAGGGGTTATGCCAAAATTCTGTCCGTTCGCGCCACAGAAGCTAATTCCTTCTGTTCTCGAGTGGAACCGGATTATGGAATTTTTAATTCTCACATCTTCTCTATGAGCGAAGACAAGAGCTTTGATAAAGTTACGTGCAAAGGTCATAGGGTCGGGCCTATGAGTATCGGTGGTAAAACATCTGTCGCATTCTTGCAATGGTTCTATCCCTATTATTGAATTTGGGAAGTGTGAGTGTAGAAATCTGACTATTTCTAGAATTTTGTCGACACTGAGTGTGGAAACGGTGGCTCTTGGCCCAAACGCTATTCCAGAGTCGTACAGCCTTTTGGCATTAGCGAAAACCGTCTTAAAGGATCCTCTTCCACTGGCCATTGGTCGATGGGTATCATGGATCTGTTTATCGCCATCAATAGAAACAGTGACATAGTCAAAGTGATTAATAATAAAGTCAGCCACAGAACTACTAAAAACGCCATTTGTTACAATCCCTATTCTACTTTTTAGCCCCGTTTTTCTACACTCATCTTTTAAGTAGGTAATGATACGGCGAATCAGTCTAAGAGAGAGGGTGGGTTCTCCACCAATAAAATTTACCTCGATAGTGTCCAGCCCAAGTGTTTGGATATCAGATATTACTTTGTCTATTGCGACTTTAGCTGTCTCAAAAGGAATCTCGATAAAGCCTTGTGTTCCCGCATTAGTATAGCAGTAGATGCATCTTAGATTGCAACCATTATTTACAATTAGCTGGACAGCTTTGAATTTATAATCTGGTAGCAATCGATATTCTTTTGGAATGTCTGCACTTCGTACAAAATCAGGAATATGTACATCATTATTTACCAAAAAGAGCTTTTTAAGCATAGGAATAAAAATGATTTTTTTATCTCCCACCGGGACCTGAAATGTTCTTAGGGAAATCATCGAGTTCTCCTTTCTTTTCCCTATAAAAATCAGGGCGTGATAATGTTCGATAGAACTATTACCACGCCCAATCAGTAGCGGAGCCGCGAGAAGACTACGTGTATTGGCACCCTACATCACAACAGCAGTCTGTACACGCCTCACCCATTTCCTCGCAACAGTTAGGAATGGACGCCGAAACAATTGCGATTTCTTCCAGCTCCTCGACACTCAACTTCCTATACCCCCTTTCTGATTTTCAGATTTCCCTCCTTTTGCTTTTTCAATAAGCACAGTTTTAGTATAAATCCCTAAAAATTGTTTGTCAAGTGTTTTTTATTCCTGTTCCTCCTGTGCTCCTGTGAGGAGGATTTTCGGCCTAGTCATTTTGTTTTGTCTCCTCTTTTTAGGCATATTTTGTGCAAAGAACAACCCTTCTATCTACAGTATACCATATAAAAAAATAAAAAATCCTGTCAAACCCCGTTAGAAGCAACAGTGTGTACACGCTTTAGAGCTTTGTTGCTTTAGTTTTCAAGTTGCTAAAGTCACTTGTTATCTGGCGACTGAAGCTTCTAACAGGGTCAAATAGCAAAGGTTTTTAAAGAATAGTGGCCACCTAGGTGGCCACTATTAAGTTATTTTTTTAACTCCTCCCTTGGGAAATCTATTTTAATGTAGTTGTTTTAAAAGCAAGAAAAGGAGATAAAAAAGAAGAGCAATGATTCTTTTAACTAATCTTTCTAGAAAAGGGCTCACTCTCTCTTGGTTTAAAAGAGTTTACGAGCACAGATGGAATATTGAGATTGTTTTTAAAAACTAAAAAGCGACTATGGAATTAAGGATTTTCGGGTTCGAAAGTGGAAAGCCATTCAAAGAATTGTTAGTTTCACAATTTTTGCTTTCAACTTTTCTCAATACTGACTGGCTGAGATATTAATTACCAAAGATTCCTTAAAAAGGCCGAAAAAGAGGTTAATAATGTTTTTTCTTCTATTTTCCAACTAAAAAAATTCATTTTAAAAATGCTCTATTTTGATATTCCTTTTGATTTTTGGCTAAGATTAGAGAAAAACCGGGAAGATCCGCCGTGAGAAAATTAAAACTTTACCTTTACCTCTTGACAAATTTTTTAAAATATG
>CAZYLA010000061.1:0-4589 GCA_964648435.1 uncultured Candidatus Saccharibacteria bacterium | reverse complement strand
AAAGATTAAGGATTGAAAATCAAAAAATTATTGTATGATTCAAGAAGGAACAAAATTAAAAGTTGCTGACAATAGTGGCGCCGAAATTATTCAGTGCATTCGGGTTTTGGGTCCTACGACAAAAAGAACCGCCAAAATCGGTGATATTATTGTGGCGACAGTTAAAGAGGCCGAGCCGCGAGGGATGGTCAAGAAAGGCGACGTTGTCCGTGCTGTCATTGTTCGTCAAAAGAAAGAACTTCCTCGTAAGGATGGGAGCTACATTCGTTTTGATGAAAACGCAGCCGTGGTTATTGGTAAAGAAGATAGAAAACCTCTTGGGACTCGCATTTTTGGGCCAGTAGCTAGAGAGCTTCGTGTAAAGGGCTTTAAAAGGATTATTTCACTAGCCCCTGAAGTGTGGTAGAAAAAATGCAAATTGCAAATCGCAAATGGCAAAACAACAACTCAAAACTTAAAACAATTGTTTTGAGATTTGAGATTTAAGATTTTAGATTGACTAAAGGGAACATGAAAATAAAAAAGGGAGATACAGTGTTAATAATTACAGGCAAAGACCGGGGGAAAACCGGGAAGGTTGAGCGTACTCTACCTGCAAGAGAAAAGGGGGAAGTTGATAAAATTGTTGTTGAAAGAGTTAATGTTATTAAGAAGCATGTGCGACCACGGCGCGAGGGTCAGAAGGGGGAACGGGTAGAAATCAATGCTCCTTTTCCTGCTTCTCGAGCAAAACTTATTTGCCCTGAATGCAAAAAAGCAACCCGCGTGGCTTTCAAAGTTCTAAAAAGCGGGACAAAAAAAAGAATTTGTAAAAAATGTAAGGCAGTATTAAAATGACTCGACTTAGAAAGAAATATAAGAAAGAGGTTATTCCTAAAATGAAAGAAATTTTTGGGTATGAAAATGATTTAGCAGTACCTAAAATTGAGAAAGTAGTTATTAATGTTGGCGCAGGCAAAACCTTAGACGATCCCAAATTTTTAGAAAAAGCAACTGAAAGCTTAACTCTCATTACTGGCCAAAAACCTCTTGTCACTAAAGCAAGGGCGGCAATTTCTGGTTTTAAACTCAAGAAAGGAATGGCCATTGGCCTCAAAGTTACTTTGAGGGGGAAGCGTATGGAAGAATTTGTTGACAAACTTATTAATGTGGCTCTGCCGCGAGTAAGAGACTTTAAAGGTCTCTCAGTAAAAGGTTTTGATAGTCAAGGGAACTATACAATTGGCTTTAAAGAGCAGACTGCTTTTCCAGAAATTCGAGGGGAAAAAGCAGATTTTATTCATGGGCTTGAGGTCAGTATTATTACCACCACCAAAAGTAAAAAAGAGGCTCAAAAGCTTTTAGAACTTTTGGGTTTTCCTTTTAAAAAAGAAGAAAAAAATGCCTAGAAAAGCATTAATCGTCAAAGCATCAAAAAAACCAAAGTTTTCTAGCCGCAAAGTTAATCGTTGCTGGCGGTGTGGCCGTAGCCGCTTTTATATGCGGAAGTTTGGTCTTTGTCGGATTTGTTTTCGCGAGCTTGCCCGAAGAGGCGAAATTCCAGGATTAAGGAAATCTTCGTGGTAAATTATAACAAGAAATTGGTTAATAGAAATTAGAAAATGGTTTGGAAAATAGAAAATAGAAATTGGTACAACTTTATTACTATTTTCCATTTTCCATTTTCTTTACTAATTTCCATTTTCCATATAACTAATTTCTAAAAATATGACTGATCCAATTAGCGATCTTCTTGCAAGGATTAAAAATGCCCTCCTCGCGGGCAAAAAAGAGGAAATTGTGCCTGCTTCAAAAATGAAATTTAATTTATTAAAGATTTTAAAGAAGGAAGGCTTTATTGAAGATGTTAAAAAGATAAGAATTAAAGAAAAAGATTATCTTAAGATTGAGTTAAAGTATAAAGACAAATTGCCGGTTATTCAGGGCTTTGAGCGCGTAAGCAAACCTGGCCGAAGGATTTACATTAAAAATTCAGAGATTAAACCGGTTTTTAATGGTCTTGGAATTGCTATTATTTCCACTCCTTTAGGTCTTTTAACTGACAAAGAAGCACGCCAAAAAGGAGTGGGGGGAGAATATATATGTAAAGTATGGTAGTATTAAAATTTCTAATTCCTAATTACTGATTTCTAAATCCAGCTCCTCTCTTGTTGCGGAGCCGCAACAAGAGAGGAGCTGGATGACAGTCTTAGCTGTCATTTGTAAATTGGAATTTGAAAATTAAAAATTAAATTATATTTATGTCAAAAATAGGTAAAAAACCAATTAAGATTCCAGAAGGCGTTGATGTAAAAATCAGCGATTCCACTATAAAAGTGAAAGGACCAAAAGGCGAGCTCGAATTTTCATTTAAACCAAGTATAAAGGTCGAAAAAACAGGTAACGAAATTAAGATTTCTATGAAAAGGGGAGGGGCGGAAGCAAAAATGCTTTTTGGAACCACTAGGGCTCAGATTGCCAATATGATAAAGGGCGTTACTAAGGTTTTTGAAAAAAAGCTTGAACTTCATGGAGTTGGCTATCGAGCAAATGTTGAAGGTAAGAATCTTGTTTTGAATGTTGGTTTCTCTTACCCAATTAAAATTGAGGCCGTAGAAGGAATTGAGTTTAAAGTTCGAAAAAACGAGATTAGCGTCAGGGGAATTGATAAGCAGAAAGTCGGCGAAATTGCGGCCCAAATTAGGAAGATAAGACCACCAGAGCCCTACAAAGGGAAAGGTATTCGCTATAAAGATGAGCAAGTTAGACGTAAGGCCGGCAAAGTTGTTGGAGGCGAGGAAACAGCTGGAGTAGGTAAATAAAATTAAAAATCAAACATTAAAAATACAAATCAAAATTCAAAAAAAATTTATATAAAAAATTATATAATTAATTATATAGACAAAATAATCTTTTATTTTTAATATGTAATTTTGATATTTAATTTTTAATATTTGATATTATTATGGTTTCCCGACAAAGAGAAAGAATTCATTTAAGGGTGAGAAAGCGTGTTAAGGGCACAAGGACGCGGCCCCGGCTTTCAGTTTTTCGAAGTTTGAAACACATTTACGCTTCTTTAATTGATGACGAAAATAGGAAGACGCTTCTTTCAGTTCACGAAGGAGAAATAAAAGGCGCGAAAAAACTTTCTAAAAAAGAAAAAGCGAAAATGCTGGGAGAATTGATTGCTAAAAAGGCAATCAAGAAGAAAATTAAGCGGGCTGTTTTTGACCGGGGCGGTTATAAATATCATGGTCGGGTTAAGGCATTGGCAGAAGGTGCAAGAAAAGGAGGACTAAAATTTTAATTGTCAATATAAGTACTATAATGATATTTTTATTCATTCAGAAAGTTAAGATTCTAGGGGCTAGAATTATAAAATCCCAAATCCAAATGACAAAAATTTATTTTTGGATTTTGAGCTTTGAGCTTGATTTTAGGGGTGTCAGAAAACAGTCGAACCTTCTCACAGAAACCAAGAAAGAGTTCTTGCGTTGCAAAGGAACAAGTAGCCGGCTTTTGACATCTGGGTTTATTAATATGTTATCTAAACGCGGATATTTATCAAGATAATTAAAATTATGGTTCAACAACAAAACATTCCTAAGGAGAAAAAAGAGTTTGACCAGATTTTGGTTGACCTCCGGCGGGTTGCGAGAATGGTTGGCGGAGGAAGACGTTTTCGCTTTCGGGCAACAGTTGTGATTGGCGACAAAAAAGGCAAGGTTGGCGAGGGCACAGCTAAGGGCGCAGATGTATCTTTGGCAATTGAAAAAGCAGTTAACCAAGCAAAGAAACATTTAATTAAGGTCCCTATTCAAAAGGGAACCATTCCTCACGAAGTAATTGCGGACTATGGTGCGGCTAAAGTTCTTTTAAAGCCCGCTTCGCCCGGCACTGGTCTTATTGCTGGCGGTGCTGTGAGGGCGGTTTTAGAACTTGCTGGTGTGAGAAATGTTCTCTCAAAAATTCTTGGTTCTAAAAATAAAGTCAACAATATTCGAGCTACTCTAAAAGCACTAAGGCAATTTGAAGTTACCGAGAAGCTCGGCCGGTTTAAAAAAGTTGCCAGTAAGGGTAAAATCAAAAAGAAAGGCATAAAAAATGCAACTACACGAGATAAGAGTAAAAAGTAAAAGAAAAGGTCGAAAACGAATTGGTCGTGGCAATGCCTCTGGTAGAGGCACTTACGCAGGAAAGGGAATGAAAGGCCAAAAGTCACGAGCCGGTTATTCAAGACAACCGGGTTTTGAAGGCGGCCAAACCACGCTTATTAAACAGACTCCGAAGCTTCGGGGATACAAAAAATCAAGAAAGAGAAGAGTTCAGGTAGTGAATATTAAAGATCTTGATAAAAATTTTAAAGATAAAGATATTATTGACAAAAAAACACTTTTAGAAAAAGGCCTTTTAAAGTCAAGAAGGGGAGGGGTAAAACTTCTTGGGACGGGCGAGACAAAAAAAGCGTTTACGGTAAAGTTGGATTCCGCCTCTAAAAGTGCTATGCAGAAGATTAAAAAAGCTGGGGGGAAAGTTGTTAGTAGTTAAGAGAATAGAAAATAGTTGTATAGAAGCTACTCGTTTTCTTAAAAATGTTAACTGGTTCT
>CAZYLA010000060.1:0-4783 GCA_964648435.1 uncultured Candidatus Saccharibacteria bacterium | reverse complement strand
AAGCGTTAAAAAATGGGGTTTTATTATGCTTTTTAGAATAACCACTAAGACCTAGAAGATAATTTGAATTTAGATTTAAGAAAAAATATGAGCTGGCCAAGGAGGAAACCAATAATTATTAAACCAGCGCCTATAATAAGGTATTCGTATGGCGGTGAGAGAAATAATATCAAGACAGGCAAGGAAAAAATAAGTGAAAATTTAATCCTTTTTTCTTGTAAAAATGCCATCATTAAAATAACAACAATGATAATATAAGAAAACAAAAACCCATCAAGATATTCTGGATTTTCCATCCCCCAAAACCACCTGACTGGCTTAACCAGATTATCATAAAATTCACCCACGGGGATTGCTAATAGCAAAGAAAGGGCCAGGGAGGCTAAAAAAGTTAGAGTAATTTTTTTTATTTGTTTTTGCATTGTTTTACTCCAATAAATTATTAATAATATTATTTGCCTGGTTTAATAATAATTCTTTGGTTTCAGGAGTAATATTTCCTTGCTTTTCAAGATTATTAACAAGATTTTTAAATTGTCTTAAAAACTGTTTTTCCTGGGTTGCTTTAATTACGTTTTTAGCCTTTTCCTGGCCAGCTTTCTCTTTTATCTTCTCAAGTTTATTATACCATTTTTCTGTGTGTTGTACTTGCTGGATTAAAGTATTTTTTATGTTTTGCTTTTTAATCCAACCTTGCTCAAAACAGAAGTTAATGTCATTAATTAAGTCCTCAAAAGTAGCTGTGCTTTTTAAACTAAGAATCTCTTCTGGGTTTTTTAAATCTAGGTTCACTTTAAATTCATCGCTGCGGCCCGGGACTGTATAGCCAGACAGATCCTTATCAATTTCATTTTCATCATCAATATAGCTAGCACTTAAAGTGTAATTGCCTGTGTCAGTCCCTTGAACCTGGATTCGATACTCGCCGTCTAAAGGCTCTGGAATAATTGCAAATTCAGGATTTTCAAAATAGAAAGCATTTTCTATTTCATTAATAATTTCATTGCTTTCAAAGTCCTTGCCAAGTTTTTTTCCATTAGGCCCAATTACCAAAAAATTAACTGGCGAAAAAACTCTGATTAAAAACCATTTTGAAAAAAGATTTTTCTTAAAAAGTTTGTCTGGTTTTGTTCCGGTTAGTTTTTCAATAATAATTTGCTGGGCCATTGTTGGCAAGGCGCGATGTTCTTCTTGTAAAACAATGTTTTCAAAATTATTTTCAAAGAAAATATCGTGCGCTCTTAAAGGAACAGTTAAATCACCCCTGCCATATTCCAAGCCATGGTCTGTAAAAGGGATGTTATAGTTTTCGGGATAACCATGTTTCCATTTTCCCTTTTTGTCTTGTTTTTCAACAACTCTTAGAACATTAATGGTGTCGTCTTTGCCTAAATCACCAACAATATTTGTTACCCTTACTCGTTCTTTTAATTTATTTAAACGTTTTTTACTGTTTAAACTTTCTAAAAATTCATTTCTGGGATAATTATTAGGATATTCTCGCATTGTTCCTGTGTCTGCATCTTTTAAGTAATCAAAAATTGGTAAAAGCTCTTTAACTGAAAGAATGGGTCGTCCGCGGATATATTCAAAAAGTGTGTCATAACCATAAAATTTAGCTTCTAGAGTAAAAATTTTTTCTAACACAGAATCTTTAGGGCCAAATCCTATATCTCCACCTTCCCATGAAAGATAGGCCTTTGGTGCGCCCTGATGCGGCGCGCCTAAAAAGATTACTTGGTCAATATCACCTTGGTAATAGTTGCTTTCAATGTATTCGCGGGCGACTAAACTACCCATACTGTGAGCAACAATATCAACCTTTTCACACTTACAGATTTCTTTAATTTCTTGAATTTTTTCTTTAAGATGCTGGGCAGTGTAAATATTGCTTTCTCGCCAATGGTAAGGAAAAGCAAAAAGATTTTTGTCTTTTTCATATCCAGCTTCTTGGAATGCGGTCCAGAGGTTATCATAAGTATTGAAAATAGGGTCTAGTTCGAGACCACGGCCAATATCCCAGCTTCCGGTAATGCCGGGAATAAGAATAACAGGTTCGCGGGCGGCGCGGGTTAGCCAAGGGATGAAATTGATATTGTTGCTGATGCGGTCGCCGAGGCCTGATGGGTTTAGGGACGGATGATAGGGGCCGGTATTGTCGCCCCAGAAATTGTTAGTTAGATTAAGCGGAGCATTGTAGGAAGCATTGATAGCGCCATATTCTTGGTTGCCAGAGATTTCAGAATTAGTGATGTTAATACTGCCGTGAAATGCCTGGACGCCACGGTTATTATTTGAGATTTGTAAGTCATTGCCCGTAATTTCGCCAGCGTCAGTGGTGAGAGCACCAATATTTATGGGAGCGGTTTCATTGCTGATTTCTTGAGGAAACTTATAAATATAATCAGGAAGGAGGGCGTCTATTTCTTTTATAGGATATGGGAAATAGCCACCGTAAGTAATAGTGGCGTGTTCAAGATTTGTGCGGCTGCCTGGAGCAGCAAGAATACCGACCCAATCGCCTGGGGCTGGTACGGTGGCGTTGCCGTCAGCGTTGGTATCACCGCCTATGTCGTCTTTTTCTGAAGTGAAAATAATCTTTTGGGTTTCGCTGCCCCTAGCTTCGAGTTCGCCGAAAACAGCAATGCCGCCACCAGGACGAAACTTAACAACTGTGCCTGGTTCAATTGTGAGTTTGGAAAAGGGATCGATTAAGACAACATCAAAAATATAAGGACTGTCTGCTTTTGTCCAAGTGACGTCTTCCTCAATCCAGGTAATTGGAGGAGCCCATGGCGGCAAGGAAAGAGCAAAAGCATTTTGCGGCAATAAAAAAAGCGCGGAGGTGAAAAACGCAGCGCTTAGAATTAGAAATTTTGTTTTTGACATATATTTTTTCTAATTTAATCTTTTATTAACAGGTTTTTTGTTTTGATACAGAATGTATTTGCCGGGTAGAGGCGCACAACTCGTAAATTCTGGTTGGCCCGAGAGAGGTCAAGATTGAGCGACCAATCTTGAGGTCTGATTTATCCCTGTTCCTTTTCCTCTTTAAAAGAGGAATTTTTTATTTTCTTAAATATCACTATATCACTTAACTATTAGCTATCAGCTGGGGACATTAGAAGAATGTGCGGACTAAAAAATCATAGAGATTTTGCGTGGCAAGGAAGCGAGTAGTAGCTATTAATTATTATTTTTTATTATACCAAAATCAGAAGAATCGTGCCAAAAACGAAAACAGCCGCCCTCTTTTGGGAGCTCCCAAAAGAGGGCGGCTGTTTTTTTCTACAAACTATCGGCCACCGCCGCCGCTAAAACCTTGTCTTGGTCCGCGGGACTGCATTCTCTTTTTATTGCATTCATAGCAATAAAGTTTGCCATAAGTCCCATCTTCGCGCTTGGTCGGATTAAAAGGAAGTTCTTTAATAACTTCACCGCATTCAGCGCATTTAATGCCAAGCTCGGAAACATTAACCATTTGTCTTTGTGGCCGGTCGCCTTGATCTTGATAAGCCATTTTGTAAGTCACCTCTCTTTCTTTTAAATTTTTCTAGGTGACTTACTTTGACTTATGTCAGCTTTTAGAAGCTGACAACTTATCTAAATAATGTAAAATTAATTAGAAAGACTAATCTAAAGTACTTCACCTTTGCCGGTTTTACTTTCTAAAACAAAAAGAAAGGCAAAAACCAGCTTAATTAAATAATACCACAAAATAAAAAAAGAGCAAACTTTAAAGTCAAACATCCCCAAAAAAAGGCTCACAAGCTTGTGAGCCTTTTTTTGGCGGTGGGGGAGGGATTCGAACCCCCGGTGCCCGTGAAGGCACACCTGTTTTCAAGACAGGCCCGTTAAACCGCTCCGGCACCCCACCTTTATCCTCGCGCTAAAACTAGTCCCCAGATATTGCGAGCGCCATTACTATATAATATTTTAGCACATTCTTCAAGAGTGGTGCAGGTCGTGGCTACATCGTCAATTAAGATAATTGTTTTATTTTTTAAATCAATCTTTTCTTGGGAATCAAAAGAAAAAGCATCTTTAACATTTTCAAGACGCTTTTCTTTTTTAAGATCAACCTGGGGCGTTGTAGTGCGAACTCTTTTGAGTAATTTTTTTACGGGAAGTCTGAGCTCTTTGGAAATTGCGCGGGCAAGAAGTTCTGCCTGATTAAAACCGCGCCATTTTTCGCGACGCCGGTGGAGCGGCACAGGAACTAATACGGGATTTTGAAGAAGAGAAAAATATTTTTTTGCCTCAAGGGAAAGTAAATGCCCAAGCGGCTCTGCCAAATCTTTAACGAAGCGGTATTTATAAGTTTTAATTGCAAGTTGAAGTAGAGGATCATTATAGTCAAAAGGAGAAATAACTTTCTCAAGTTTAAAATCTTTTTTGTGAAGGTCGCAAAACTCCCAGGAAGCAGTTGGAAAGCCGCATAATGGGCAGCTTTCTTTTTTTATTCTTTTTATTTTTTGGCTGCAATCAGAACAAAGCCAAATATCTTCTTTTTGACAGGAAAGGCACTCAATTGGAAAAATAAGGTCTAAAAGAAATTTGTAAAGTTTTGTCACGTTGTTAACAATGAAAAGTTTTTGGGAATCAACTTTCTTAAAGCCACTTATTAATAAATTCAAAGTTCAAAATCTTCACCCGCCAAAGTTTTGCTTCGCAAAATTTAGGTGGCAAGAAGTTCGAATCAAGCTCAAAATCCAACTATTCGTTCCCTTGCAACGCAAGAACTCTTTCTTGGTTTCTGTGAGAAGGTTCGACTGTTTTCTGA
>CAZYLA010000059.1:0-4816 GCA_964648435.1 uncultured Candidatus Saccharibacteria bacterium | reverse complement strand
ACTCGCCCCGTAGTTAAATCCCGAAGGGATTTATACTACTGGGGTTTGACATTTGAGCTTTGGATTTTGAGCTTTTTAATACTATATTTATTCAGTAAGTACTTCTTTTATGAAAATTGTCGTTGGTTTAGGAAATCCGGGGCAACAGTACAAAAACTCTTTTCATAACGTCGGCTTTCAGACAGTCGACGCTTTTTGTAATAAGAGACAAATCAAAACAGATTTTAAAGAAAACAAAAAATTTAATGCCGAAATTTTAGAAACAAATCTTAAGAGCGAAAAAATAATCCTTATAAAACCTCTTACTTTTATGAACCGCTCTGGCGAGGCTGTTTCGAAAATACTTAATTTTTACAAAACCACATCCCAAGATTTGATTGTGATTCACGACGACTTAGATATTGAACTCGGCGGAATCAAAATTACCTGCTCTCGCGGTGCCGCAGGACACAAAGGCGTTACCTCGATTATTCAACACCTTAGCACTAATGACTTCTGCCGCATTCGCGTTGGGATTAAAAAAGACGCTTTAAGGATGCCGCCGGAAAAATATGTATTAAAAAAGCCTAACTTCTTTGAAAAAAGAGCTCTTAAAAAAGGGGTTCAAAAAGCTACTTTAGCTCTCCAAGAAATTTTAGAAAAAGACGCGGAAAGCGCAATGACAAAGTTTAATTAGCCCCGCACCTTTTTTGGCTATTAAGCAGCAAAAAGGGCGCAAAAAAGAAAAAACTGGTTCTTTCGAACCAGCAGCTAAACTTGGCTAATATTCTTCCATCCTTTGAAATAATTATAAATCTTTGTCTTGATTATAGGGCTTACAGCCAACCCAGCGCCACCCCCGAATAGCTCCAATCATAACGAGAAGTCCCCCACAAAAAAGCATAAACCAGATAACTCCGCAACATATCAGAAAAGTTTTCATAAGTATCCCTCCCTTCTTTGGAGCTTAGTACCCTCTTTGTGGGCGCTAAGGCAATACTCCAAAAGGAGATTGTCTTAGACTTATGGTTACTTGCGAAGATAGGAGGGATGACTTCGCTTTCACCACCCACAAAGAGAGTACTAAAATCTCTAATTTCTTAAGCACCTTCATTATAGCAAATCTGCGAAATTTGTCAAGCCCGCCCGGCAGTACTGGGGCCGGGCGCAGACTTTGAGCAACCCGCAGTGGACTGCTTCGCTGTGAACTGAAATGATTGATAACCATTTAAAAAATTAGCCCGAATCGGGCTGTTTAACAGGATAAAAACAAAATGAATAATAAAGCAATTTATTTCCATGCCTTTAATTTAACTGGTAAAATCACGGCCAGTGGTTTTCAAAAGCTCACTTCACACTTCCCTACTCTTAAAGATGCTTGGAACGCCACGAAAGAAGAATTTTTAAAACTTGGCTTTAAAGAAAAAACGATTGAGAGTCTTCTTTTAAAGAGAAATGAAATTAATCCAGAAAAAGAATTTGAAAAACTGACTCAAGAAGGCATTGAGGTTATCACAATTAAAGACAAAGAATACCCCTTGCTTTTAAAAGAAATTTTTGAACCCCCAGCTCTTTTTTATTTCCGCGGCAACAAAGAAATTTTAAAAAAAACTTGCATTGCTGTTGTTGGCAGTAGAAGAATAACAAATTATGGCAAGGCGGTGATTCCAGAAATTATAAGCGGTTTAGTTCAAAAAAATCTTGTTATTGTCTCTGGACTTGCTTTGGGAGTTGATGCTGAAGCTCACCGTCAAACCTTAAATGTCGGCGGCAAAACCATTGGCGTCCTGGGCTCTGGTATTGACGAAAAAAGTATCTATCCGGTTTTTAACAGGACTTTAGGAAAAAATATCATTGAAAAACAAGGTCTTATCTTAAGTGAGTACCCGCCCGGCACATTGGCCCTTCCCCATCATTTCCCTCGAAGAAACCGGCTAATAAGCGGTCTTTCAAAGGGCGTGGTAGTTATTGAAGCTGCAGAAAGAAGCGGAGCTTTAATCACTGCTCGACTTGCTCTGGAACAAAACCGTGAGGTCTTTGCCATCCCTGGCAATATCCACCAACCTTATTCTTTTGGCTCAAATCGCCTCATTCAAATGGGTGCTAAACTTGTCCTAACAGCTGATGACGTTTTAGAAGAATTAAACCTTGTTGACTTAAAAGAAGCAAAAAAAGAATTGCCCTTGCCTGCTTCAAAAGAAGAAGCCCTAATTTTTGAGGTTTTAAGCGCAGAGCCCCTCCAAATTGACCAGATTGCCAAAAAAACAAACCTCGCCCCAGCAAAAGTCAGCGCCACCTTATCGATTATGGAAATCAACGGCAAAGTGAAAAATCTCGGAGGAATGAGTTATATAAAAATATAATTGCTAATTGTTAATAATAGACTTTTATTGTTATTAAAGAATATTAAAATGATTTTCCTCTTTACAAATAATAATGTATTATATTACTATGAATCTCAAACAGTTATGCTAAAATCAGATTTTTCTATTAACAATTAGCAATTAACAATGTCTAATCTCGTTATTGTCGAATCGCCGGCAAAGTCAAAAACGATTAAAAAATTTTTAGGGGAGGGATTTTTAGTATTGTCTTCTTATGGCCATGTGCGCGACCTTCCGCAAAAAAAGCTGGGCGTTGATATTGAAAATAACTTTGAGCCGCAGTACGAAATTCTATCTCAAAGCAAAAAACAGATTGCCAAGATTAAAAAAGCCGCCAAGGACGCTAAAGCAATTTATCTTGCCACTGACAAAGATCGCGAAGGCGAAGCCATTGCGTGGCACCTTACTCATGTCTTAAAAGCGCCAAAAGAAAAAATAAAAAGAATCACCTTTGATGAAATTACCCGTCAAGCTATTTTAAACGCGATTAAAAATCCGCGCGGCATTGATATGCATCTAGTTAACGCTCAGCAGGCGCGCCGCGTTTTAGACCGCTTGGTGGGCTACAAGCTCTCACCTTTTTTATGGAAAAAAGTTTATCGCGGGCTCTCAGCCGGCCGAGTCCAATCAGCCGCTGTCCGTCTCATTGTTGACCGCGAACGCGAAATTGAAAAATTTATACCCCAAGAATATTGGGAAATTATTGCTCTTCTCTTAAAAAAGGGGGAGAAAGAAGCGTTTGGGGCAAAACTTTTTCAAAAAGACGATAAAATAATCCCAAAACTGGGTATTAAAGACAAGAAAGAAGCTGAAAATATTAAAAAAGAACTTCAAGACGCAATCTACAAAGTTAAAAAAGTAGAAAAGAAAGAAACAGTCCGCTACCCCCTGCCGCCTTTTACTACAAGCACTCTTCAACAAACAGCTTATAATTATCTTCGCTTTTCCGCGAAAAAAACAATGATGATAGCTCAGCAACTTTATGAAGGTGTGGAAATAAAAGACAGAGGCAGAACCGGTCTTATTACTTATATGCGCACTGATTCGCAAAATCTGGCAAAAGAAGCAGTTTCTAAGATTAGAGCTACAATTCAAAAAGAATTCGGCAAAGAGTATTTACCCCCGAGCGCTCGGACCTACAAAGCACGCTCGCGCCGGGCCCAAGAAGCGCATGAGGCAATCCGACCAACCGATGCTTCTCTACTCCCTGAAAAAATCAAAGATTCCTTAACGCCTGACCAGTTTAAACTTTACCAGCTTATTTGGAAGCGCGCTCTTGCTTGCCAAGCAGAAGTCGCTCGTTTTGACTCTGTAACCGCAGATATTGAAGCAAAAAATTATCTTTTTAGAAGCGCCGGCTTAACTCTCAAATTTGACGGCTTTTTAAAAATTTCAGGCGCTAAAATTCAAGAAACTGCTTTGCCAGAGCTTCAAGAAAACGAGATTTTGGATCTTAAAGAATTAAACTTGAGCCAAAAGTTCACCCAAGCCGCACCGCGCTATACCCAAGCAACGCTCGTAAAAGCACTGGAAAAAGAAGGCATTGGCCGTCCCTCGACTTATGTGCCAATTATAAATACAATTTTAAAAAGGAATTATGTTGAACTTCAAAAAGGCAAATTTCATCCAACTGAAGTTGGAATGGTCGTTAATGACATTCTTGTAGAACACTTTCCCCGGATTGTCGATTTAAAATTTACGGCGCAAATGGAAGAAAAACTTGATAAAATTGCAAGCGGTAAAGAAAAATGGCAGCCCGTAATTAAAGAGTTTTATGGTCCTTTTGAAAAAAATCTCAAAGAAAAAGAAAAAAGTGTTGAAAAAAAGAATTTTGAAGAAGAAAGCGATGAAATTTGTGAGAAGTGCGGCGCTAAAATGGTCATAAAACGCGGCCGCTTTGGGAAATTTTTGGCTTGCTCAAATTTTCCTAAATGTAAAAATACAAAACCTTTAACACTCGGGGTGAATTGTCCAAAATGTAAAAAAGGCAAAATTGTTGAACGCCGCACTAAAAAAGGCAAAATCTTTTATGGCTGTTCAAATTTTCCTAAATGCGATTTTGCTCTGTGGAACAAACCAAGTGGAGAAAAGTGTCCAAAGTGCGGTTCTCTTCTTATTGAAACAGATAAGGGCAAAAAGTGTAGCAATAAAGAATGTCTACTCGTCTCCTCGCAACGTAAAAAGCGCTCATGATTTCCGTGGGGAAGATTATCTGTCTTCTGACATTCCCACACCAACAGTTAACATCTCACAATTAACCTGCGCCAAAAAATCCGCCCCTCACTTGCCACGCAAGTGAGGGGCGGATTTTTTGGCGCAATTACCATTTACGATTTACTGTTTACTGTTTACTACTTAATCTTATCACAAATATTCTTTAACTCTTCCTTGCTGTAATAATCAATAATAACTTTGACGCCTTTGATAAGTTTTTTTATTTCTACTTTAGTGCC
>CAZYLA010000058.1:0-4841 GCA_964648435.1 uncultured Candidatus Saccharibacteria bacterium | reverse complement strand
GTTGAGCTTTTGGAAACGCTAGCTAATCAGGCGGCAGTGGCAATTGAGAACGCTCTTCTCTATCAGGAAGTTCAAGACTTCAGTCACAACCTTCAGAAAAAAGTTCAAGAGGCAACAAGAGAAATCAAAAAGCTTTATCAGGTTAAAAGCGAATTCTTGGACATCGCTTCTCATCAGCTTCGCACTCCAATTTCCGTAATTGCCGGGACAATAGACATGATAAGAGAAGGAACAATAGCAAAACTTCCCAGGGAAGAACAGAAAAAATTCTTTGACAACATCTATCACAAAACGAGGAAGCTTGAAAATATTGTTACTGATATTTTAAGCGCTTCGGAAATGGATACAGGAGAATTTGATGTGGTTAAAGTTTCTAAGCCGCTTCAGCTTGAAAAGGTGATTGCTAAAGTTGTTAAAGATTTTCAAAGAAGCGCTAAAGAAAAGAATCTTTTTCTTAAATTTGAAAAACCTGCAAAACCCCTTCCCAGAGTTAAAGCGAGCGCTCAGTATATTGAACAAGCACTCCGTAATCTGATTGACAACGCAATCCTCTATACTCTTAAAGGAGGAATTACTGTAAGTGCTGTAAAAGAAGGGCTAAATATAGTCGTTAGAGTTAAAGATACTGGCATTGGAGTTCCCAAAGATGACATCCCCAAACTTTTTGAGAAATTCGTCCGGGCTAAAAATGCTCGCGAAGTTCATACTGACGGCTCTGGCTTAGGCCTTTTTATTGTCAAAAAAATTATTGAAGCCCATCCCGGCGGAAAGGTTTTTTTAAAATCTAAGGAAGGTGAAGGTTCAACTTTTGGTTTCAGTTTGCCAATAATTAAAAAGAATAAAAGCGATGGCTCTTCATAAACCAAAAATTTTGTTAATTGAAGATGACCCTAACCAAGTTTTTATGTATGAAACAGAGTTCAAGGCCCACGGGCTTGAAATTTCTTCAGCTTTAAACGGGAAAGAAGGTATTGAAAAAGCCCAAAAAGAAAAACCCGATTTAATTCTTCTTGATATTGTAATGGATGAAATGGATGGCATTGAGGTTTTAGAACAACTCAAAGAAAAAAGGGAAACAAAAAATATCCCGATTATTCTTTTAACAAACCTTGAAAGCAAAGAAAAAGCGGATGAAGGGAAACGGCTCGGAGCGCTTGACTATGTCCTCAAAACAAAAAAAATGCCGAGAGAAGTGGTGGCGCTCGTGAAGAAAAGACTGAGAAAATAGTTTAAAGTGAATTATAGCGCGAGCGCCAAAAAGTAGAAATGATTTTTGACTACAAAAAACAGGAGATTCTAATCCGCGATTACAAACCAAAGAAAAAGTAGGGTTTTTAAATTTTAACGGCGCCCCGCAATTTCTGCGGGGCGCCGTTTTTTTATTCCAAATAAAAAAGCACTTGACAAATAATTTTTAGGGATTTATATTAAAACCGTGCTTTTTGAGAAAGCAAAAGGAGGGTAACAGAATATGAACAAGCAGTTAAGAATAAATTCGAGGGTTGGCTGGCGTTCCATTGACCACGAGATAGTTGCATTTAACTGCGCGAATCAACAAATCGTCATTTGGAATAAGACTGCCTCCCAGTTGTGGAAAATGCTAAATAATGGTGCAAGCTTTGACAAACTGATTAATTGGCTAATTGGTGAATATTTACTTGATAAAAAAAGAGCAAAACAAGATGTTGCGGCTTTTCTCCAAGAAGCAAACTTATTGGGTCTTGTTGAATTCAATCACAGGATGATAAGAACAGAAAGACAAAATGGCAATGGCGCCAAAGACGGAGAGAATGTTTTGTTAGCGCTTGAAATGAAAGCGATTAAAAAACTCATCCCATTCGCTGTAACTTTTGAAACAACTTACGCTTGCAACGAAAGATGTATTCATTGTTACATGGATCGAAATCTCCCCGCTCTTTCATTGTCAGAAATTAAGCATATTTTAGACGAAATTGCAACTGAGGGTTGTCTGTTTGTATCTTTTACCGGTGGAGAGTTTTTTGCTAGACGTGACGCGCTTGAAATTGTGGAATATGCTAGCAATCTATATTTTGTTATCGATATCCTAAGTAATGGCACTCTTGTTAGCCAGGATATTGCAAAAACACTTGCTGAATATTCTGTGAGGCGTGTTCAGATAACTCTTTACGGAGCAACCCCAGAAACACATGACTCCATTACTTGTTTACCAGGTTCATTTAGAAAAACATTAAGAGGAATCGAGTTTCTAATAAAAGCAGGCATAAAAGTAGAGATTGCCTTTCCGTTAATGAATGTAAATTTCCATGAGCGGAGTTTGGTAAAGAATCTTACCAAATCAATGGGCTGTTTAATCTCGCCAAGTCCCATCATTACTGCTCGTAACAATGGTTCCAGAGACACTTTTTCTCTGCGACTCGACGATGAACAGCTAAGAGAATTTCTGGAAGATAAAGAGCTATCTGGTCTTTATGCTGGCCGCAAACCATTTCAAGACCACCAGTTCTATCTTGGATTTTCTGACCTACTTGATGCCGCGCCTTGTTATAGCGGTTTTAATAGTTGCGCGATTACTCCTTCTGGAAAAGTATTGCCATGCAATCAGTTGCTTTATGAAGTAGGAGACCTAAAAAAAGATGGTTTTTCGAAGGTTTGGCATAATTCGCCGCAACTTAAGTACCTTCGCACATTAACTTTGCGAGATCTTAAGAAATGCGCTGATTGTGAACTGCTTACTTTCTGCGCTCGCTGTCCGGGCTTAGCCTTTCTTGAAGGAGATGATCTTCTAGGACATTCCCCGGAAAATTGCCGTATAGCTGCTGCCAATTACTTATTACAGACGAAAGGAGGTGAGAATGATGGCGGAAAAGACCTACGTTCCGCCACGCGCCAAGATGAAGGGTGACACAAAGTCGCTCGTTGTGGCAGCTATCCACAAAGGCTGTCCCTCATCTTCGGCCAGAACTAAAAAGGGCTAAGAAGCCCATCCCTGACCCTGATTAAAATTTAACAATTTAATCGGGGTCTTCTTATTTAAACTCAAATTATCTTAATATTATCTTTAAACCGCACTTTTTCCTTAGAAGCAAAAACTATCGGTTGAAGAGTTTGAACCGAATTATAAGTCAAGGGTAAGCCAAGCTTGTTCCAGTAATTTAATTGAAAGTTTTGTGGAATAGCTGGTTTTAAAGAAATGTTAAAGCCATTTACAAAAGTCATTCTATAATCATTTCTTTGAGCAAAATATTTTTTAGCTCCTATATTAACATTTTTTTCAAGGGAAGCATATTGAGTATCAATATCTATCCAGCTGTAAGGTTTTAGATAAACGCTTGCCCACCCATGTTCAACTATCTTTTTTTGTTTTGTAAAAAGAACAAAACCAGTATTATTCCTAGCTGGAATCTTTAAAATTCTGCACATTGTTACAAATAAACTTGAGTATTCCCCACAATCTCCTCTAAGATTATTTAAATTTAAATATTTAACCCCTCTTTGCTTTACTGGATGACAATACTTAAAGTTCTCAACAATAAAATTGAAGATTGATTGTATTTTATCCAAGACAAATTTGTCTTTTTTAGTTATTTGGTGAGTCAATTTTTTTATCTCTGGAGTTTGCTCTAAAAATTTTTCACTTTTTGTGTATTGCTTAAATAATTTGGTAGAAATTCTAGGTAATGAGACGTCTTCTTTTTTCAAATTAATTTTATTTTTCCATAAAGTTGCTTGAATATTTACCTGGATAGTGATATTTTTTTGACTCTTAAATTCAAAATATGAAATTTTATTTTCTTGTCTGTCCCTATAACTTTTTTTTGGTTTATGAGAAACTGAAAAGTTCTCTATTTTTTGATAAATCGAAGTTGAAGGTTGAACAACCCAAATTCTCACATCGTTGTTAGTATTAAAAGAATCAAGAATTGCTTTGTATTCAATATTGAATTTTTTAGAATCGTGCTTCATGGTTATTTCTTTACAAATCATCAATACCCACATCAAGAGCTTTTCCAGGTTTTTTAAACTTCTTTTGAATAAAATTTTCTAAATAAGAGTTCATCTTTTATACATTAATTTTAATTACAACTAAATAAAATGTCAAATGGATAAGAACTAATTGATGAATTTTTAATATCATAGTGGCCACTATGGTGGCCACTATAATTTGTTAAGAAGCCGATATCAAATATTGGGACTTGTCGCAAATATACCAAATCCTTTACATTAACCATAAAAAAGGGGCCAAACACTTAACACGTTTGGCCCTTTTTAAGAACTAAGCAGGTTTTTACTCTGAATGAGTTCAGCGAGTGGAAATTAATTCTCAGAGAAGTAAGAATCAATACCTTCAACCAATTCCTTCTCGCTGGCCTGTTTTTCTCTTCTTCTTTCAGAAAGTTTAACTTGCAATTGTGAGTCAAGTTGGGAAATAATACGTTCATCTTTCTGAATCTCCCTATTAAGTTCTCTGCACAATTTTAGATACTTTAGCCCATCCTGAATCACAGCTTCTCGGGAAAAAACAGTTCCCCCAATAGTAAATGTGGGGCACTGCTTTTTAAGTAGCTCGCGAATTCTCCCAAGAATCTGTTCTCGTTTAGCGAGCTCTTTCTTCTTCCCTTGCAGTTGGACTTCATTTATCCATTTTCTTGTCCAGACCAAAGAAAGATCAACGTCATCCCGAACCCTCTCTTGACACCCTGCCGGTAGAAGAAGCATAAGACCAGCAAGCAAAACTTCAATAGCTCTAGCTCTCATCTTTTTCCTCCTTTTTTATATTGAAGCGCAATACTCGTATATTTAGTTAATCAATAATTAACTAAATATACATGGGAAACGCAAGCGCTTCATCAAGAATGTGT
>CAZYLA010000057.1:0-5018 GCA_964648435.1 uncultured Candidatus Saccharibacteria bacterium | reverse complement strand
GTTTTCCATTGCCCTCTGAATTGCTTCTTTTGCTTGGTTAGGCACTTGCTCATAAACCCGCTCTAGATTCTTCTGATGACGATTTAAATTCTCCTCAAGCCGGGAAATAATTGCAGCAACATCCTGCCCTTTATTTTTTAACTCTGCTGCCTTATTGGCAACTTTTTCCATATAACGCGCTCCTTCTTGAAATGCTTTTGCCGTTTTTTCAAGTTTTTTTCCTTTTTCAATCATTTTCTCAACTTCTTTTTGCTTTTCTTCTGTATAGCGCATCATTAACTTAACTTTTTCCTCTTTACTCCAAGTAAAGAGATTTAATTTCACCCACTCGCCAAGTTTGTCCAGAAAATAAAAAGGATTGTCCGGCAAAAGCCCGGCTTCAACTTCGCTTTCTTCCGCGGCCAAAGCAACCCCCGGAAGAAGTAAAAAAGCGACTAAAATTAGACAGATTGTTTCTACTTTCATTTTTATGTTTTAACTTTTAGGGTCTGTTGTTTTCATTAAGACGATACAATTTTAAACAAAATGAACTTAGCTCTGAAGCGAGTCTAATTTTTTTACTGCCCGACATCTTCTGAAAGATTTTGTCTTGAATATCTTGAGCCAGCCCACCTCGCCTTGCTCGCACGACTGGCGGGGCCAATTTCTTCTCTTGAAAATTTTCTTTTTTCCTTTTCATATTTTTATTATACCAAAAATTGAAATAAAAGTAAATTTGTGGTAAAATAAGCGGGATGAAATTTTACATTAAAACATTTGGCTGTCAAATGAACGAAGCCGATTCTGAACGGCTTGCTTCTGTATTGAGAAAAAAGGGATATAAAAAAGCGCAAGTTGAAAAAGCGGATTTAATTATAATTAACTCTTGCTCGGTGCGCCAAAGCGCTGAAGACCGGGTTTTTGGCTTGAACAAAAAACTAAAAGAGCTAAAAGCGAAAAACGAAAAGCTAAAAACAATTTTAACCGGTTGTATGAATTATCACGACCTAAAGGTCTTGAAGAAAAAACTCTGGACTGTTGATGAGTTTTTGCCGATTGAGGAAATTTTTAAAAAATTTGGCGTAAATGGCGATTATTTGGAAACTGTTCCAAAACCTGATTCAAGTTTCAGCGCTTATGTCCCGATTATGACTGGTTGTAATAATTTCTGCGCTTATTGCGTTGTTCCCTACGCTCGAGGACGCGAAAGAAGCAGGCCTTGGAAAAAAATTATTTGCGAGATTACCCGTCTTGTAAAAAGCGGCGTTAAAGAAATTATTCTTCTGGGCCAAAATGTAAACAGCTTTAAAGGCGGAATCACTTTCCCAGAGCTTCTTAAAAAAATTGAAAAAATCGGCCCTGAACCACTCGCCCCGCGAAAACGCGGGACCCGGGTACAGGGTGAAAACAATTTCTGGATTCGGTTTATAACTTCTCACCCAAAAGATTTTTCGGATGGACTTATAAAAGTCATTAAAAATTCTAAAAAAATTACGCCTTACATTCACCTTCCGGCCCAATCTGGCAGCAACAAAATTCTAAAAAAAATGAACCGCGGCTATACGCGGGAAAAATATTTAAACTTAATCAAAAAAATCAGAAAAGAAATCCCAGGCGTTGCCATTTCCACTGATATCATTGTTGGCTTTCCTGGAGAAAGCAGCGAAGATTTTGAAGGCACGGTGGCTCTTTTTAAAAAAGCTTGCTTTGATATGGCTTACATTGCTCGCTACTCGCCTCGACCAAAAACAGCCGCCTCAAAATTAAAAGACAGTGTCTCTCTAAAAGAAAAAAAGAAGCGCGAAAAAATTCTCACAAAAATTTTAGAAAAAACCGCACTTCAGAACAATAAAAAATATATTGGGACAACCCAAAAAGTCCTTGTTGAAAAAAAGAAAAATGAAGCCCCACGGGCAAAGCAGAAAGTACCTTCGGATAAAGAGATTTACCCTTCAGGCTTTGCCTGTGGGGCGGAATCCCGCACCAGAGGACCAATTCGTTCAGAGACAGAATCCGATGTCCTCTTGGTGCGGGACGGCAAATACATTGGCAAAACCGCAACTTTTAAAAATGTTTTATTCTCCTCTGATAAAAAGAATTTAATTGGAAAATTTGTTCTTGTAAAAATTAAAAGAGCTTTCCCTTTCGGACTTGAAGGTTCTTTAAAATAAAACCCCCGTTAAAAACAACGGGGGACAAGATAGATGGCACTTAGAGCGCAAAGGCAATGGCAAATCTCTTTTCACGGTCTCCTCGGCGATAAGAGTACCAAAGATAACCTTTTTTGGGGCCAATCCTGCCAGTGGAGCAACAAGTGCAACCATTCATAATCCTTATTGCTCTTTGAGAAAATCCTGCCTTTTTAAAAAGGAGAAGTGCTGCTTCCCGGAGATCAACTGACGGCTTATTCTCTCGTGTCTTTCTGTAAACCGAAGGATTTTTAGAAAGGGGGAGGATTTTCTCAAATTCTCCCAAAACATCTTCTCCAACAGCGTAACAGCAAGGACCGATGCCAACAGTGACAAGAACCTGGGAGCTATTAATTAGATAGCCCTGCTTCTTGAGAATTGCCGCGGTGTTGCCAATGATGCCTTTTGCAATCGGCCGCCTCCCAAGGTGAAGAATGCCAAAACACTGCTGGTTGCCCTTCCGCTTGGAGGCACTAATAACTGCCGCCGGACAATCACCAGAAAGAGAAAGAATAATAGTTCTCTTTTTGTCTCGGGGAGGTTTTTCAAAAAGAACGCCATCGCCTCCCGGCTTCATAATCAAACCAGTATTGCGATGTTTTTCTGAATCAACACCAATAAATGAAACTGCTGTTCCGTGATTAAGCGATGGCTTGATGATGTTTGCTGGAGCCGTATCGGAAACAGGAACGCCTAACTCAAACAGGAGCATATCAAGATTAGGAAAATCTTCTCGAGCATACATCAGAAACCTACAGCTTGGGTCCTTCAAGAAAGAAAAATCGCCAAGCTGCCGAGAGGTAACCACTCCATCAACTGGAAATTGAGGAAAAACCTCCCTGAATCTTACCACACTGCTACTTCTCTTTCTGGAAGCCATCTAAGCATCCTCCTTTGAAAATGTAATGGGGTAATTTTCAGAATATACTAGAATAAAAGCAATGTCAAGCCCCACTACCAATTTATAATTGGTGAGGGGCATTGGGGTCAAGTAAAAAAATGCTTAGGAAAAAATTAAATAAATTGTTAGTCATTGTAGGGCCAACTGCTAGCGGCAAAAGCGGTCTTGCTTTAAAATTGGCAAAAAAATTAAACGGCGAGATTGTAAGCGCGGATTCCCGGCAGATTTACAAAGAAATGAACATTGGCACAAACAAAGAAAAAGGTATAAAAAGGGGCCGAATTTATTATGCGGACGGCATTCCTCATTATTTGATTGATATAATTTCGCCAAAGCAGGATTTCACTTTGGCGAATTTTAAAAATCGCTCCTTACGGGCAATTAACAAAGTTCATAAAAAAGGCAAACTTCCAATTTTAGTTGGCGGCACTGGTCTTTATATTCAGGCAATTGTTGATAATCTTTCTATCCCTCATGTTCCACCAGATAAAAAACTCCGTGAAAAACTCTATAAAAAATCTGCCAAAAACTTAGCCAGTAAATTAAAGAAAATTGATCCGGCTGCCCTTAAAAAAATTGCGCCTCAAAATAAAAGGCGGCTCATTCGCGCCTTAGAAGTCTGCCTCAAAACTGGAAAAAAGTTCTCTGAACTTCAAAAAAAGGGAAAGCCGCTTTTTGATATTCTCCAAATTGGCATCTCTGTCCCAAAAGAAAAACTTTATAAAAAAATCAATAACCGGGTTGATAAAATGATTAAAGAAGGACTTTTTGACGAGGTTGAGAAATTATATAAAAAATACGGCCACGTAGCGCCTCTCACTGGAATTGGTTACCAAGAAATAATTGAATACATTAGGGGTAAAATTTCGCCCAGTGAAGCAATCCGGCTTATAAAAAGAAATACTCGGCGCTACGCCCGCCGCCAAATCTCTTGGTTTAAACGCGACAAAAGAATTAAGTGGATAAAAACCCAAAAACAAGCAGAAGAAAAGATAAAGGATTGGCATTAAGAAACGGCATGACAACCTTTAGGTTGTTATTATTCTAAAAGAATGACAGCCTAAAGACTATCAAGTCAAAGATAAAAAAGAGTTGACGAAAAAATAAAAGTCCTCTAAGCTAAAAATAGTCACAAAGAAAGGGTTCACCTTGAAAGGAGGGATAAAAATGGCAAAGATTCTGGAAGAAAGAGAAATTGGGCCTGCTGAGTTGGGAGAATATATTCTTAATATTCTTAAAAAGGGAAAGAAGATGACTTTTTACGAAATTGCCCAAGCTCTCTATGCACGGTCCCCTCGTAACGGCAAAATCACAGCCAATGCTGACGAGGTTGGCGAGGGGTTAAAAGCTCTTAAAGCAAGTCGTGAAATACCTGAGCTTATTATTGACTTCGCAAAAGAAGAAGCTGTTTTTGCTTCCCAGGTCAGTATTTAACAACTATGGCTGCCTCGCTTGAACTTGAGCGAGGCGTTTTTTTGCGAAAAAGAAATCTAGATTTTAATCTAGATTTAATTATAGATTAAAATCTATAATTCTTTTTATTATTGCGCCAAAAATCCGCCCCTGAAGGCGGATTTTTGGCGTTAAGTTTTTCACTCTTTAAGCGGCCTTTTTTTCTTTTTCGTCTGATTCTTTTTCTGGCAGCGCAGAAAGAAGATCGGCAGTATTGTCAAGATGAGGATCTAATCCTTTGTATTTTTCTTGCCATTCTATGGCCGCGCTTCGTGCTCTTTCTACTTCTTTCGGATCTCCTTCATCACTAAACTTAAAAGGGTCTCCCTCGTGCTCTTCGCGAAGTTTCTTATGTGCCTCTCTCAAGACGCTCTCAACATCTGCCCGGCTAATCCATTCTCGCACAGCATCTCTATCTCTACCTGATTCTACTTCTAATGTTTTACCCATTTTTTTAACTTAATTTTTAATATTTTTAAAGTAATTTGTGGGTTTGC
>CAZYLA010000056.1:0-5200 GCA_964648435.1 uncultured Candidatus Saccharibacteria bacterium | reverse complement strand
AGCTTGCTGTTGTGACTGTGGGCGGTCAGGAAGGCGACTACCCTTTCCGTTTGAAGAAGGTTCCAGAAGCGGTCGCGGTTAGCGGTGTCTTGGTCGAGCGAGTCGCCGTAATGCCTTTGCCAGGATTCCACTTGAGCCGGTTCGTGGGCGGCGACGATTTTATATTCTTTACTGGAATTGCGGAGGTTTGTTTTCAGCCAGTCAAAAAGTTCGTCTGGGATGTAGCCGCCGTCAGTTGAACTATACTTGTTGCAAGTGTCGTCATCGTCGCCGGCTGTTGGCGCGTACCAAGCGCAGTCATTATTACTGCCACCGTCCCAATAAATGTTGAGGGGAACAATATGCATATCCCCAAGGTCAAAAGAATAAGTTGTTTCCGATGAGCCGGTTGGGCCGGCCTGCAAATTCCAGGACGGATAGCCGGAATATTTGCCACGGATAGCCGGTGCGTCATAAGTGTTGTCAAGTTCGTGGTTGCCGAATACATGAAAGACCGGATAAGAGCTGATGTCTGAAGCAGAATAGGCATCGTCAAAATTATCGTCGCTTGATTCAGAAATATAATCCATATCGCCAAGGTGCATAAGAGCGTCCAATGACCAGCCCGAGCCCATTTGGTCGTCAACTTGGTTTAAATCGGTAGTAAGAGACGCTTCGCCTCCAGAGAAATTCTTTGGCCGGGCGTCAGAAATGAGAGCAAGCGTGCCATCAGCGGCTCTGGCTGTTTGCGGCAGAGAGATAAGCACTAAAACAATCAGAGGCAAAATTTTCCCAAAGATTCTTTTTAAGTTGTTTTGCTTGTTTTTTGTCATTTCTTTGCCTTGTTTACGACCTTTTTTTTATTTAAAGCGTGGTTTTTCAAGAAAGAAAAAAGCGCTTCTTCGGAGATTCTTTTGGAAGCGCCGATTTGAACGGACAATAATTTTTTTTCGCGGATAAGCTTGTTTATAAAATCGGGATTAAACTTTAAAATTTTGGCAGCTTCTTTGGGCGAATAGAATTTTACTTCTTTCTTTTGGTTTGTTGAGGCGGCGAGCAGTTCTTGGCTTATCCGGTAGAACTTGCCGATTTTAAATGCGGAGATCTTTTTCTCGCGGATGAGCTTGATGACCGAAAGCCGGCACAGCATTAAAGATTTTTGGATTTCTAAAACCGTTAGGAGTGGTTTTAACTTTTTCTGACGGGAAAAGCGGCAGAGAGCGGATTCTGAAATTCGATAAGTCGAGCCAAATTTGATCGCTTTTAGTTTTTTTGTTCTCACAAGCCTGATTAGATGGTCGCGGTGGATTTTTAAAATTTTGGCCGCTTCACTGATTTTATAGAATTGCTCCACTTTTTTCTCTTTTGTAAGCTTAAAGAATTCTTCCTTAGAGATTCTCTTAACTTTGCTGACCCGAATTGTTTTTATATTGCCCTGTTTGACTTTTTGATAAATAAAAAGCGGCGAGAGTTTTAAAAGTCCGGCAATTTCTTTAATTGAATAAACTTCTTCAATTTTTTTAGGCAGTTTGCCGGTTTTTTTAAGCCGCGACGCCAAATTGCGGCTTATTTTAAGTCGGGCGGCGATTTCTTTTATTTTTAACCCTTGCTTAGTAGGCATAAATAAAAAAGCAACTGCAATTTAGCAATTATTAAAACAAAACTGCCTATTTATACACAAAAAAGCATTTATATAGTAATTATAACATATTTATACGATAATTCAAATATTACTTAATTAATTTAAAATTACTTGTTTATACACAAAAAAGCATCTATATAGTAATTATAACATACTTTGCTTCTCTTTTAAAATTTTGTATAATAAAAGGGCGTTAATTTTAGATTATGAAGGAAAAAAAATTTTTTTTGAGAGGGATTGCTGTGGCGGGAATTTTAGCATTATTAGGGATATATTTTTGGCGGGCCCACAGCAGTTTAGAAAATAAAGATATTTCTTTTTCTGAATTTATTTCAGAAGAAATTCAGAACAGCCGGGAAAAAGAAGTTATAAAGATGATTGCTGGCAAAAAAGCAGGCCAATCTTTCCCTAGAGGTCCAGTTTCAAGAAATGAAGCAGAAGTTATTGCCAAGGGATTTATTCAGGGGGCTGAATATCCGAATAATAAAATGGCGGTTTTTGATAGGGAGCCCGTTAAGGACGCAGAAATTGAAAGAATTGAATCAAAAGAAATGGAATGGTATTTTTTTCCTTCAATAGGCGAAGTTTGGCCAACTACTCTTGCTCCTCCGCCGCGCAAAGCTAATGACGCTGAGCCCCGCAAGGTTTTTGAGATAAGCATTTTTACAACCACAAAAATTAAGATTTTTAAAATTTATATTGATTCTGTAACCGGCGAAGTTGTTTATTGGACCAGAGAAAAATAGCTTTCTGATTTAAAGTTGCTGTTTTAAAGAAGTTGCGTCTGTGGTGTTGTGTTGGCTTTTGTAGAGAGGCAGGTTTTTTAAAAATCCGCCTTTTTTGTTTGAGAATAATTTAATTAATTGGTTATTATAAAATGATGAATAATATCAGTTTTATACACAAAAAAGCATCTATATAGTAATTATAACATATTTATACAATAATTCAAATATTACCTAATTAATTTCAAATTACTTGTTTATACACAAAAAAGCATCTATATAATAAATTATAGCACAAACTTTAAAAATTAAAAATTTGGAAATAAAACCTTTCCGGATTTAAAAATTTTGCTTTTTTAAGATATCGGTGCTATTTTTAACTTGAGATGAAAACAGTTTCCCAAAAAATACTTTTTTTAATTGGCTTGTTTTTTATTACCACTCTATTAATTGGCGCTAGTAAGCTGTACTTTGTTTCATTTGAAGCGCCGGCAGACACCAGTTTTTATATAAAAGAGCGCTTAGATAAGCGCAAAAAAGAAGAACAGGACTGAGAAGAAGCAGAGGAAAGAAGAAGAATTGCCGAAAAAGAGGAAAAAGAGCAGGCAGAGGAAGAATTCGTCTTTACTAAAACTACGGCGAAGAAGGAATCAGAATTTCCTCTTAAAAAAGTCCTAAAAGTACCGTTTACAGTCCAGGCGCCGTATCAAAACTGGGATGTTCATAAAGAAAGCTGTGAAGAGGCCGCTTTTTTGATTCTTCTTGCATATAAAAAGGGCGAAAAATTGGCTAAGGATAGCGCAGATCAGGAACTTCGAGCTATGAAGAAATTCCAAATTGAAGAATACGGTAAGGAAAAAAATCTTATTGGCCAAGATTTTGTAAAATTTGCCCAAGATTATGCTGATATTAAACTTAAAGTTATAAAATTAAGCCTAGAAAGTATAAAAAGAGAGATAAATGCGGGAAATCCCATTATTGTTCCGGTTACAGCCAAGCTTTTAAAAAATCCTTATTATCCTCATCCGGATTATCATATGATTGTAATTATTGGCTACAACGGCGAGACAATAATTACTAATGATCCGGGAACGCGGCGCGGAGCAGGATTTGAATATCCTTTTGACCGCATAAAAAAAGCGGCCGCAGATTATGGCGGCATTGCTTTTTATTAAATAGCCGGCTTGACAAACTTTAGTTTGTTATCACTGCTAAATGAAATAACAATCTAAAGATTGTCAAGCCCTTGAAATTGGCTTGACAAAAGGCAACTTACTTTTTATAATGCGAGTATCAACAAAAAGGAGGCAAGAAAAAATGGCAACTGCGATTTCGCCAGAAAGACGACAGATCTTAGTGGTTGATGATACTGATGAGATTAGAAGTCTTTGTGTGACGGTTCTTGAAGGAGCGGGCCTTAAAGTTCAATCTACTTTTTGCAGAGCAGATACTGTTCGCCTGTGTAAAGAATATGATTTTGATTTAGTAATTACAGATTTAGAAATGCCGGATAGGGAAGCTGATGAAAAAATGATGGCCTCGGGTCTTCTTCTTATAAAATGGCTGAAGGAGATGCGGCCAGGGATGAAAATTATTTTAATGAGCGGGCGCAGACGCGAAGATATTGTGGATGACCCGGAGACAGGAATCCTGGAAGGTACACCTTTTTTGCAAAAGCCATTCAGGCCAGGTGCACTTCTTTCTCTTGTTAAAGGAGTTCTTGGTATTCAGGACTAGAAACAAAGCCCCATTTCGCGCTTCGCGCGAAATGGGGCTTTTTATTTTTTCGCTTATATTAGCCAAAGATAGCCAGAAGTATCTTTCAGAGAAGGTTTACTTTTGTCTTTCTCCTTTTGAAGTTTTCTTTTGGGATCTAATGTAAAAGTAAATCAAAAGGAGGACAGCAACTGCTATTAAGGCAATAAAATAAATGTTAGAGAGAGCAAAATAACGGTCTGCCTCAGCAAAAAGTGATGGGCCGGGGTCTTGGTTACTGACATTTTGAGCCAGAAAACTTTTTTCTCCCATTGGAGAGACATTGACAGTCAGCAGGGCCGTGTCTTTTAAAAGAGAATTCAAGGAACCCTCTGGCGTAAGGTTTTCTTGGGGTGTAATTACTGCGGCTTGCTCTAAAATATTTCCCAAAAAACCGAAGACAAAACTGAAATTCAAAGTTTCATTTTCCGGCACTTCATTTTTCGGGTCGATTCTCGCGGTTATCCAAAGAGAAATTTTTTCTCCCGGCTTAATAGTGGTAATTACCGGAAGTTTATTATTGCTGGCAGTTTGGAAAAGTTCAGTTAAATAAGTTTCTAAGAGAGTTTGGGGTTCATTCTTTTTGTGAACTTCAATAATGATTATGTCTGAAAGAGAGGAAACAACTTCTTCTTTTTGAGCGGCAATAAAAAGTTCTTTTACATTGGAAGTGTTGTTTTGAATTACTACTTCTTTGGCAATCGGTGTTTCTTTAAGCTTTTCCAAGTCAAAAGAGATTTCATTCTCTGACAGAATCTCAATTGATGTATTTTCTTTGGTAGCTTCCATTTCTTTGGTTGCCCCAAAGAGAAGTAAAGGCGCCAAACATAAAAATAAGCCTAAAAAATAAGGTTTCATTGATTTTTCCTTAATTTGCTTTTATTATAATACAATAGGCAAAAAAAGACAAGAGTGGATTATAACGCGCGGAATTGCTGATATAAAAATGATTAATTTAGTATTAAGTAATTGATAAATCCAAATGTCAAAATCCAGCTACTCGTTCCTTTACAACACAAGAACTCTTTTTTGATTTCTGTAGGGAAGTTCGACTGTTTTCTGACACCCCTAAAATCAAGCTCAAAGCTCAAAATCCAAA
>CAZYLA010000055.1:0-5344 GCA_964648435.1 uncultured Candidatus Saccharibacteria bacterium | reverse complement strand
TGAAAATAGATAGTAGTGCCGGTCTCGGAGGTTTTTCCAACTACCTTTACTTTTGAAGTGGGTTTTCCTCTTGAATACTCTTGGACATAAATTTTACCATCGCGTTTTACTTCTGCTTTTGCCCAGACAGAAAGAGCGTTAACCACACTTACGCCAACACCATGAAGTCCTCCAGAAACTTTATAACCGCTATCACCAAACTTGCCTCCAGCATGAAGCATTGTCATCACTGTCTCCAAAGCAGATTTCTTAGTTTGGGGATGTTTTTCGACCGGAATCCCCCGACCATTATCATCTACCCGGATCTTATTATCAGGTAAAAGATAAACATCAATTTGGGTTGCAAAACCAGCCATTGCCTCGTCAATGCCATTATCAACCACTTCCCAAAGAAGATGATGGAGTCCTTCCTTGCCTACGCCGCCAATAAACATTGCTGGTCTTTTTCTGACTGGTGCCAAACCCATTAAAACCTGAATTTGCTTGGCAGTGTAAGCGCCTTTTGGTGCCTTTTTAGAAACGGGTTTCTTGGGAGATGAAATTTTTCTTGCTCCTTTCCGGGGGCTTTTTTTAGCAACTTTTTTTCTAAAAACTCTTTTTCGAGTCCGTGGCTTTCTCGCAGTTATCCTTCTCCTTTTAGTTGTAGTTTTTCTTCTAGGCATCCTTATTATTATGGGTGATGATAGTTAATACTACCTAATAATTATTTCGAAGGAATTTTATTTCAAGGCCGTATTGGAGGCATATAGAGAAAGCATTAATTTTAAAATAATACTATCTTATGTGCCGGAAATAAAGCAGTTGGCATTTTAGAAAAATATTCTCTAGTGGCTAAAGTTAAGCCAACTGCGTGCTCTTGAAATAAAATCCCCGAGGGATAATCACCGCCTGGATTTACTTTTTTCTTATTTCCGCATTAAGCTGATTCTCAAGTGCTTTTTCTATTTTTTCCTCAATAGCACTCACTTCTTTGTCGCTTAAAGTATGTGTCTCTAAGCGATAAGCAATATGAAAAGCCAAGCTCTTTTTATTAATCCCGATTTTTTCACTTTCATACATGTCAAAAAGGTCAATATCTTGCACAACTTTCCCGCCTGCTTTCTGAATGACATTACAAACGTCCTCGGTTAAGATATCTTTCCTGACAATCACAGCAAGATCGCGCCTTACTTCTGGATATTTTGGCAAGGGTTCAAAAACAGTTTGAATTCTTTCTTGTTTAAAAATCAAATCAAGATCAAGCGAAAAGCCAAAAACTTGCTCTTTAATTCCAATCTTGTCTAAAAGCTTTGGATTAAAACAGCCAAAAACACCGACCCGTTTCCGGCCAAAAAAGACTTCCGCGGCTTTGCCCGGATGCCAGGACCTGGGTCCAAAATAGGGTTCTTCTAGGTCTTTAGAAATAACACGAAGGTTTTTATTCTCGAGACTTATGGAAAGTCCCTCAAACAATGCCTCAATTACGCCTTTTGTTGTGTAGAAAGATTCTGACTCACCCAAAAGAAGACCGCTTAAAATATATTTTTCTTGAGGAAGCTTGTCAAAACCCTTTGATAAATAAACCCGGCCAATTTCAAAAATCCTAAATGCTTCAAAATTTTTAAGATTTTTCTTTAAGTTCACAAAAAGGCCCGGAAAAATACTTATCCTTAAAAATCTAACTTCTTTATCAAGCGGATTTAAGAGCTCAAGATGATCTTTCTCTTTTAAGCCCAGTTTTTTAAAAGAAGCAGCTGACTGGAATGAGTAGTTATAAACTTCTGTGAAAGAAAGCTCTTTTAAAACTGATTTTATTTGGCGCCGGAGATTTAAAAACTCATTAGGAAGCTCAGCCGTAAGCTCTGCTTTGGGAGGAATAGATTTAATCCGGTTATAGCCGTAAATCCGAGCGACCTCCTCAATTAGATCTTCAGGGATATTAATATCAAGACGGAAAGTTGGCACTTTTACCGCTAAAATGCCTTTTTTCTTTTCTTTAACTTCAAATGAAAGTGATTTCAAAATATCAATAATCTCCTGTTTTTTAATTTCTATGCCTAAAAATTTATTCAAATATGCCTCGTCTAAGAGGAGATTTTTGGGCCTGACTTGCCGCGGGTAAAAATCAACCCGTCCCGAGAGAACTTTGCCGTTGGCAATTTCCTGAAGAAGAAAAGCAGCCCGGTCAATTGCGATTTGAGCCAAATTCGGGTCAAGTCCTTTTTCAAAGCGCATACTTGCTTCGGTTTTAAGATTAAGCTTGCGCGAGGTTCTGCGAATACTTAAGGGATCAAAATTTGCCGCTTCCAAGACCACAGTTTTGGTCCTGCTTGAAACTTCAGAGTTCCGACCGCCCATTACCCCAGCAATAGCAATGCCTTTCTTCTCATCAGCAATCAAAAGCGCTTCTTTTGGCAATTTGCGTCTCTTACCATCTAAGGTATAAAGCTGCTCCCCTCTTTTGGCCTGTCGAACAATAATTGTTTTTTTATCACCTTTCCCTTGTAGTTTTTTATAATCGAAAGCATGAAGCGGCTCGCCAAGCTCAAGCATCACAAAGTTTGTTATGTCAACCACATTATTAATTGGCCTTACGCCTGCAGCAATTAAATAGTTTCTAATCCAGGCGGGCGATTCCTTAACTTTAACATCTTCAATTATCCGAGCAATATAGCGGGAGCAAAGACGCCGATCCTGAACTCGCACCTTAATTAAATCAGCAGCATTTTTATCTTCTTCCTTAATTCTAATCTGTGGTTCTGTCACTTTGCCTCCTGTAAGAGCCGCTATCTCACGTGCAATTCCAAAGTGCGAGAGAAGATCTGGCGCCCGATTTGGCAAAATATCAATATCAAAAACTATATCTTCAAGACCAAGGGCTTTGCAAAGCGACGTCCCTGGTTTTACATTCTTTCCAAAGCGCATCAAGCCCTCGTCAGTTAAAGGCAAACCAAGTTCTTCATCGCTGGTAATCATTCCGTCTGACACCACCCCGCCCAGTTTTACCCGCTCAATTTTAATCCCAGTTGGCAAGACAGCAGGCGCAATCACCACTGGCAAGCACTCTCCTTTTCTCACTGGGAACATCTTTCCAAAAACAAGCTGAACTTTTTGAAAGCCAACGTCAACTTGGGCAATATGAAGGTTACGGGCCCTTGGATGCTTTTCAATCTCTAAAATTTTACCAACGAAAACCCGGCGGAAATGGTCAGCAAATTTTTCAATGTTTTCAACTTCAGCTGTATGCAAAGTCAAAAGCTCGCTCAACTTTTCCACACTGACATTAATATCAATGTAACTTTTTAGAAAATTTAGAGAAACCTTCATGTTTTTAAACTAGACAAGATACTATTTTTACTTAAGAATTTTCTCAAAATGATTTTTTCAAAAAGCCACATATTAATAAATCCAAATTTCAAAATCCAAAATCCCAATCAATGACTAAAATCCAAAATCCAAATAATCAAAAAGAAAATAAATAGTTTTGAATTTTGAACTTTGAGTAGGAAACATTAAAGAAGAAAAGAGCTTGCCTAAGGAAATCATGGGCGAGTTATTGCTTTGCAAGGAAACGAGTAGCTGACATTTGTCATTTGGATTTGGGGCTTAATAATACTTTTTATCTAATAAGTGCTTTTAACTATTATCTTTAAAACTGCCTAAGGAAACGGAGATCCCCCTTGTAAAACAAGCGGATGTCATTAATGCCGTACTTCATCATTGTTATCCGGTCTAACCCCATGCCAAAAGCAAAGCCAGTGACTTTTTTAGGATCATAGCCTGCATTTCTCAAGACATTTGGATGAACCATGCCGCAAGGAATAATTTCCACCCAGCCAGTTTGGCTGCAAACAGAGCAGCCTCGGCCGCCGCAGACCTGGCAAGTAATATCCATTTCAAAGCCCGGCTCAACAAAGGGGAAATAGCCGGGCCGAAGACGAATGCGCGTTTTCGGTCCAAAAAGCCGCTTAACAAGATAATCAAAAGTTCCTTTTAAATGCGCCAAGGTAACGTCTTCGCCAACCATTAGGCCTTCAATCTGATAAAAAGTTGCCTCGTGCGAGGCGTCAGTCGCCTCATGCCTAAAACAACGACCGGGAGCAATAACTCTAAGCGGCCATTTAAATTTTTTCATTGTCCGAATCTGCACTGGCGAGGTATGAGTTCTAAGCAAAATCCCTCTTCCTTCTGGCCGTTTCTTTTTACCTTTAATCCAAAAAGTGTCCATCATTTCGCGGGCTGGATGGGTTGTCGGAATATTCAAGGCAGTAAAATTATAATAGTCAGTTTCAACTTCTGGGCCTTCCTGAACACTGAAACCCATTGATCGAAAAATATCAATGACCTCGTTTTGAACCTGGGTAATTGGATGAAGCCGGCCCTTTTTAGGTCTTTCCCCTGGGGCGGTAATATCAACTTTTTCTTGTCTTAGAGAACGCGTCAACATTTGTTTTTTTATACTTAGCTTTGCTTTCTCAAAGAAAACGGTTAAATTATTCTTCACTCTATTAGCCACCTGACCAACCCGCGGCCTTTCTTTCGGACTCACTTTTTTAATCTGTTTCATCGCTCGTGCCAGCTCGCCTTTGCGGCTCAAGTATTTAAGCCATACTTTTTCCAAAGATTCAAAATCCCGCGCTTTTTTAACTTCTTCTTGAGCGCTCTTCTCAATGTTTCTAAATTTTTTTGCTAAATCCACAATTTTACCTACTAAGAAAATAAAACTCAAAGAGGATAATCATTGCGATAAGAATCAGGGCATCCCACCAGGTTAAAATCCTAAAAGCTTGCAAGATAAAAAGACCTGTAAAACCAGCGGCGAGCAAAATTCCCTGCCGAAAAGAAGGAGCAATATGACTAAAAAGGACTTCGTTTTTTGAGACAATCACCCGGAGAAAGTAGCCAATTAATGTAAAAAGTCCTGTCAGTCCAAGAAACAAACTTGCAAACAAAGCCGCCGGACCAAAAACCGGACTTTCTTGAGGATTAATATACACTATAACTAAGATAAAAGATGCAAGGCACAAAATTGTACCCAGCCCCATACCTATCAAATAGAGTTTTAAAGACATAAAAAGCTTACTTAATTTAAGCTCTTTTTCTATCCCGCACCAAGAGGACTCTGGCTCTTCTGTGAAAGCATCAGTCCTCTGGTGCAGGATTCCGCCTCACGGGCAAAGCACATGGTGCCTGAATTATAAAGGTTTAACCCGCCGCTTTGCCCGTGAGGCTTCAGTTTTATTATAGCTTATATGGGAATTTTTTGCAAGAGGATTTTGGGGAAAAATAAACGAGTAATTTTTCGCTAAAATTAGCAAAAAATTACTCACAAATTCCAAGCACCAAAACTTTTTATTTTGTTTTG
>CAZYLA010000054.1:0-5465 GCA_964648435.1 uncultured Candidatus Saccharibacteria bacterium | reverse complement strand
GCCCTAACTGCCTTGGTCCTTTTGGTAAGTTTTGTTAAAATTGCTGATTTAAAAGGCGTTGATATTAGCCAGCCAAAGGTAATTGTAGGGTTATTTATTGGGGGCGTGTTGCCATTTCTTTTTTCTTCATTCTCAATGAAAGCTGTTGGTAAAGCAGCAGATTTAATGGTTCAAGAGGTTAGAAGACAGTTTAAAGAAATTAAGGGCCTTTTGGATGGGAGAGCAAATCCTGATACGGAAAAAGCAGTCGCTATCAGCACTAAAGCTGCTTTAAAAGAAATGATCTCTCCTGGTGCTTTGGCCGTACTAACTCCATTATTGGTAGGATTTTTTTTGGGGAAAGAGGCCTTGGGCGCTCTTTTGGGAGGCAGTATCGTAACCGGGTTTTTATTGGCAGTAATGATGGCAAACTCTGGGGGCGCCTGGGACAATGCTAAGAAATATATTGAGGAAGGAAATTATGGCGGCAAAGGCAGTGATGCTCATAAGGCAGCAGTTACTGGCGACACTGTTGGTGATCCTTTTAAAGACACCGCTGGCCCATCTCTAAATATTTTAATCAAGCTAATCTCAATTATATCGTTGATTATTGCGCCGCTTTTGTAAAAAATGAGAGTAGAAATCAAAAATTTAGAAAATTCTAAAAAAGAACTTACAGTCAAGCTTGATGAGAGCGAAGTTTCTCCTTATTTAGACAAGGCATCTTTTAAGCTTAGCAAAGGGTTAAAGATTCCGGGCTTTCGGCCAGGACGAGTGCCTTTTCGGATTTTAAAAGAGAAGATTGATCAGATGAAGATTTATGAGGAGGCAGCGAAAATTTTAATCCCAGAATTTTATGTCAAGGCACTTCGTGCAAAGAAAGTTGAAGCAATTGGTCGGCCGCAAATTGGAATTACTCGCCTTGTGCCCGGAGAAGGGATGAATTTTAAGGCATTGACAGATGTTTTACCAGAAGTCACTCTTTCTGCTTACAAAAAAATAAGAGTGAAAAGAGAAAAGGTGAAGGTTGAGAAACGCGACGTTGATGAAGAGCTAAAAAATCTTCAGAAAAAGCGAGCTAAGTTTATTACCAAAGACAGAGCCGCTAAAAAAGGTGACCGCGTTGAAATTGATTTTGAATCTTTTTTAGGAAAAGTTCCTCTTGAAGGCGGCAAAAGCCAAAACCACCCTCTTATTATTGGCGAAAGCCATTTTGTAAAAGGATTTGATGAGAAATTGGTGGGCTTAAAAGCCGGCGGGGAAAAAGAATTTGCTCTTGTGTTTCCTCAGGGGCATGCTCGTAAAAATCTTGCGGGAAAGAAAGTTAATTTTAAAGTAAAGATGAAAGTCGTTCAAGAGAGGGTCTTGGATGAAATAAACGACGAATTTGCTCGGAATTTAGGGAATTTTAAGGATTTAGAAGATTTAAAAAAGAGTCTGTTTGAAGGCATTTTAGAGGAGAGAGAAAGGCAAAGCAAGGAAAAAGCGCGTCTTAAACTTATCAATTTGGTTGTTAAAGAGGCGGAATTTTCCCACATCCCGGATTCTTTAATTGAGGCAGAACTTGATAAGATAGTAGGTGAGTTTAAAGCGAATTTAGCTGGCTTTGGCGTTGATTTTAAAAATTACCTTCAAAAAATTGGAAAAGATGAGCTAAAATTTAAAGAAGAGATGAGACCAGAGGCAGTAAAGCGGATAAAGCAGGGTCTTGTGTTAAGGAAAATTGCTCAAAAAGAAGGAATTGAAGTTACTGAAAAAGAAGTAATCGCTAAGATAAACGAGATCTTAAAAAGGTACGCGAGCAAAGAGGAAGTTGAGAAAAAAATTGATTTAAATCAATTTAAGGAGTATATTAGAAGTATTCTTTTAAATCAAAAGACGGTTGACTTTTTAGAGAATTTAATGGTAAAATAAAAAAAGCACTTGGGAGATAATATAGTATTATAAAATCCAAAATCCAAAATCCAAATTTCAAAAAAATAAATATTTTGGATTTTGAGTTTTGAGCTTGATTTTAGGGACGTCAGAAAACAGTCGAACTTTCCTACAGAAATCAAAAAAGAGTTCTTGCGTTGCAAAGGAACGAGTAGCTGGATTTTGACATTTGGATTTATTAATAAGCGGCTTTAAAAAGGTTCAATCTCAAATCTCTCTAATCGTCGATAAGGAAACAAAACTTACAAGTACTAACTATTTATGTTAATTCCAACAGTTATTGAAAAATCTCAATTTGGCGAACGTGCTTATGATATTTATTCGCGGCTTCTCAAAGAGCGAATTGTCTTTTTGGGTGGTCCGATTACGGATGTGCTTGCCAATACCATTATTGCTCAACTTGTCTTTTTAGACAGCCAAAATTCAAAAGAAGATATTAAATTATACATTAATTCTCCTGGCGGCTCTGTGACCGCGGGACTGGCGATTTATGACACCATGCAGTATGTCCAAGCCGATGTTTCGACAATTTGTGTTGGCACAGCTGGCAGTATGGGCGCGGTTCTTCTTGCAGCCGGCACCAGGGGAAAACGACTTGTTCTTCCCAATGCAGAAGTTCTCTTGCACCAAGTAATGGGTGGAGTTAAAGGCCAAGCAATTGACATTGAAATCTCTGCCAAACACATTCTTAAAGTTAAAGAAAGAATAAATAAAATCTTAGCAAAACACACTGGTCAAAAATTATCACGAATTGAAAAAGATACTGACCGTGATTTTTATATGACTGCAGAAGAAGCTAAAAACTACGGCTTGGTTGATAAAGTAATTAAATAACCCCGTCCCAAATTTTTGATTCGCTTTGCGGGTTTTCTTTCCGACATAGGATGTCGGGAAGAAGCCAAAAAGCTTAAGCGGACGAACCCATTGTTTGGAGCTAAAAGTTTTTCCAACAGAAATCTGTTGGAAAAACTTTTAGCTTTTTAAATTTATCCTAGTTTTTGGGTTAGCCACAAATCTTTAAAGATTTGTGGCTGGAAGGAGATAAAAAGAGAACCCATATAAAATATCAAATTTAAAAATTAAATGGACAAAGTCCAAATACTTGGGAGGGTAAAAATATGAGTATGGAAATTATTATTGCGGCTTACGCCGTGACTACAATTATTGCGCTTCTTTTAGGTTATTTTATTAGAAAATATCTTGCAAGAAAGCAAAGAGATACTATTGAGGAAAAAGTGGCGAGGGCTTTAGCAGGAGCCAAAGAGGAGCGGAAGCAAATTCTCTTAAAAGCCAAAGATGAAGCCCTTAAAATAAGAGAAGCAGCTAAGAGAGAAGAAACAGAGAGACAGCGCCAGTTTTTACAACTTGAGAGACGGCTAGATGAGCGGGAGAAGATTTTAAATAGAAAGCTGAACGAGCTGGAAGACAAAGCAAATATTCTCCGAGCAAAGGTAAAAGGGATTAAAAAAGCAAGAGAGGAAATTGATGAGCTAAAGAAAGAGCAGCTTGCAAAACTTGAAAAAATCGCTAAATTGTCCCAAAAAGATGCTCAGGAAAAACTTCTTGAAAAAGTTGAGGAAGAAATGAAAGACAATCTTGCAAAAAAGATTCATAAGTTAGAAAATCTTGAGAAAGAAGTTCTTGAAAAGAAGGCAAGAGATATTTTATCGACTGTCATTCAAAAATGTGCTGTTGGTCATACTGCAGAGACGACGACAACAGTGGTTGATCTCCCCAATGATGAAATGAAAGGTCGGATTATTGGTCGCGAAGGCCGAAATATTCGAACAATTGAAGAGCTTACAGGCACCGAAATTGTGGTTGATGATACCCCCGGAGCAATCGTGGTTTCAGGATTTAGTCCTATTCGCCGCCAGATTACAAAACTTGCCTTAGACAAGTTGATTGCTGATGGTCGGATTCACCCTGCCAGAATTGAAGAAGCTGTTAAAGAGGCAAAAGAAAAAGTGAATGCCTCTATTAAAGAAGCTGGTGAGGCGGTTACCTATGACCTTGGGATTACTGGTCTTGATCCGCGACTTATTCAACTTCTTGGCCGCCTTCGTTTTCGAACAAGCTACGGTCAGAATGTTTTAAAGCATTCTTTAGAAGTGGCTCATCTCGCGGCGCTTCTGGCAGCAGAGCTTGGAGCAGATGTTAATGTCGCTAAAAAAGCAGGTCTTTTGCATGACATTGGCAAAGCAGTTGACCATGAAATTAAAGGTAGCCACACTGACATTGGAATTAATATCTTGAAAAAGTTTGGGGTTGATAAAGAGATTATAGACGCGATGAAGTCGCATCATGAAGAGTATCCTTACGAGACCACTGAGAGTATTATTGTCCAGACCGCAGATGCAATTTCTGCTTCACGGCCAGGCGCTAGAAAGGGCACTTATGAAGATTATATCCAGCGGCTTGATGAGCTTGAAAAAATTGCAAGTTCTTTTGAGGGTGTTGAAAAAAGCTATGCTATTCAGGCAGGCCATGAGATTCGGGTTTTTGTCTCTCCTGAGAGTATAAGTGATCTTCAGGCAAAAAGACTAGCTCGTCAAATTGCGGACAAAATTGAAGAGGAATTGAGTTATCCGGGAGAAATTAAAGTTAATGTGATTCGTGAAACAAGGGCTTCTGAGACGGCTCGTTAGAACCCTAGTAAATTAAATAAGTCAGATAAAATGAGCTTAGAAAAAATAACTCAAGAAATTTTGAGTTGTAAAAAATGCCTGCTTTATAAAAGCCGGCAAGAAGCAGTGCCTGGCGAAGGAAATAAAAAGGCAGAGATCTTGTTTGTGGGTGAAGCGCCGGGCGCTGACGAAGACCGCATTGGAAGACCCTTTGTTGGGAATGCGGGCCAGTTTTTAAGCGAGATGATGAGAAGCATTGGTTTCTCCCGAGACAAAGTTTATATTACTAATATCGTTAAATGTCGGCCGCCAGGAAATCGTGATCCTCTGCCAAGCGAGATTAAGGCGTGTATTCCTTATCTTAAAGAGCAAATTAAAATTATTAAGCCAAAACTCATTGTTCTTCTGGGGAGGCACGCGCTTGAAATTTTTTTGCCCGGCAAAAAAATTTCAAGCGCTCATGGTCAGGCCTTTAAATATAAAGGCCAAGTTTATTACCCTCTTTATCACCCAGCAGCTGCGCTTCACCAACCCGGGCTTAAAGGAATAATTAAAGACGATTTTAAGAAGATTCCTGCTGTTCTCAAAAAAATAGATCAAATTAAGGAAGAGAAAAAAGAAGAGAAAAAACCTAAGCAGTCAAAACTAATTTAGGAGAATGTTTCTTGTACACGCATATGCGTGTACAAGAAACAACACCGGTTTGCTACTTGCTTAAAAGCCTTTGTTTTGTTATAATTTTTTGTGCTGGGGCCCAGGTGGTGGAATTTGGTATACACGGCAGCTTGAGGAGCTGTGCTCTTTTGGGCATGCGGGTTCGAGTCCCGCCCTGGGCACCATTTGAGTGGGGTGAAAATGGCCCAGCGGGAGAGCGCTTCTCCGCGCGCCGAATTTTTTAGATTAGATAAACTTTGACGCGTGGTT
>CAZYLA010000053.1:0-5514 GCA_964648435.1 uncultured Candidatus Saccharibacteria bacterium | reverse complement strand
AAAACAAAATCCGCAGTTTTAGCGGCTTTGCTCTTGCCGTTTTTTGCGATTTTACTTTTTTAAATGTCAAAGAAGCGATTCTCTCTGGGGTATTGTTTTTGCCGCAGCCGGCGCTCTTTTGGGCTTTGCTGTTTCTTTTTTAAAATCAAAATTTAAAAGAGTCCAATAATTTTTCCTCATGTGCGATCGTTATTATTGTGCTACTTGATCCTTTTAGGCCTTCTTTCTTCTCAGGTTTTTCTCGTCCGTGTGAAAATAAAAAAGAGGACTAATAAATAGTAAAGAAAATAGCCCGAGGGCAGCTTGTCAGCGGTTTTTTCTTTTATATAAGCTTAGTTTGAAGAGGCGTTGACCTAAAATTAATTATCTGCTATAATAGAATTACTTTAGATAAAAACATTGAAGTTTTAATACTCTCGTATGCCCACAATAAACCAACTTATTAGAAAAAAACGAAAGAAGAAAGCATTAAAACCAAAGACGCCTGCCTTGCGCCGAACTTTTAATGTTCTCAAAAACAAGCCCGTGTATCCGCGAAAAGGAAGCCCTTTCAAGCGCGGCGTTTGTATTAAGGTAGGAACAATGACCCCTAAAAAACCAAACTCTGCCTTAAGAAAAATTGCTCGGGTGCGGCTTTCAAATGGCATGGAAGTGACGGCTTATATCCCGGGTATTGGTCATAATCTTCAGGAGCACTCTGTGGTTTTAATTCGTGGAGGCCGGGTTAAAGATTTGCCTGGGGTGCGGTATCATATAGTTAGGGGGGTTTTGGATACGGCTGGGGTTGAGAATAGAAAAACATCGCGAAGCGTTTATGGTCTTAAGAAAAGCGGGATTGTAGAAGCAAGAGAAGGGGAAGCCGAAGAAGAAAGTGAAGCTGCTGGTAAAGAGGTCACTAATAAGTAAAAAATGGAAAATAGTTGTCGGAAATTAGAAGAATAGTTAGGAAAATGAAAAATAGAGATTAGTAAGTTACAATTTTCTATTTTCCATACCAATTCCCATTTTTTATCAACCAATTTCTAATTTCTATAAAATTTATGCCTCGAGGAAGACCTAAGTACAAAAAACACGAAAGAAAACCGGACCCAAAGTTTGGTAATATTTTAATTGGCCGCTTTATTAATCACATTATGAGACGCGGTAAAAAGACCGTAGCTCAAAAAATTGTTTATGACGCTTTTGACATTATTTCTAATAAAACAAAACAGGATCCGATTGAAATTTTTGAGCAAGCAATTAGAAATACTTCGCCAATTTTAGAAGTTAAAAGCCGCCGGATCGGCGGTGCAAATTATCAAATTCCTGTTGAAGTAAAAGGAGAACGCCGGGAAACTCTGGCAATGCGCTGGATTATTGAGGCTGCTAAAAGAAAAAAAGGTGCGCCAATGGCAAAAAAAATTGCTCAAGAAGTAATCTTAGCGGCTAAAAATGAAGGCGAAGCCATTAAGACCAAAGAAAACATTCATAAAATCGCCGAAGCCAATAAAGCCTTTGCGCACTTTGCTTATTAATAATTAAGAACCCCGAACCACTCGTTACTTTACTCCTTGGATTCAGGGCTTCGCCCTGTGCCGGAGTGATAGCGACTGGTACGGAGGAAAAGGAAACAAAAAGTATGGAAAGAGTAAAAAAAGCCCTCTTAAAATTAGTCCTGCCGCTCGGTATTTTTTTGCCCGCGCTAGCATCGGCTAGAGATATTTATCCGACAACATCTCCGCAAGGAGAAGTTCCAACTGGAGGAGCAGCTCTTGGATTAGGAGTTATTGTTTTGATATTCCTTATTTGGCTAGTAGTAATAGCTGTCGGCCTTTTCTTCCTTATTTTGTGGATTGTGATGCTGGTTGACTGTATAAAGAGAGATTTTCCGGAAAGAGGAATGTGGCTGGCAATTCTGATTATTTCTTTTTTTCTTGGTTTGAGCTGGCTAGTCGCAATTATTTACTATTTTGTAGTCAAAAAGAAGTACGGTCCGATAACATCGAGCGCGCCGCAAAAACCCCAAGAATCTCAAGAAACCCAAGGACCCCCACAACAACAATAATAAATTTTTAAAAATAATTTTTTAAAATAGCCCTTCGTAAGGGAAAGTGGCTTTTTAAATATCTTAATTTTATGACTGAGAAAGTTAAAGAATATCCATTAGAGAAAGTAAGAAATATTGGCATAATAGCGCACATTGATGCTGGGAAAACAACTGTGACCGAGCGGATTTTGTTTTACACAGGAATTTCTCACAAAATTGGCGAAGTTCATAAAGGGGAAGCTATTATGGACTGGATGGAGCAGGAAAAAGAGCGGGGGATTACAATTACTTCGGCGGCAACAACTTGTTTTTGGGAAAACCATCAAATTAACATTATTGACACTCCGGGTCATGTTGATTTTACTGCCGAAGTTGAGCGTTCTCTTCGTGTTTTAGATGGCGGAGTGGTTGTTTTTGACGGCGTCGCCGGGGTTGAGCCCCAGTCAGAAACTGTCTGGCACCAAGCAGAAAAATATAAAGTGCCTCGAATTTGTTTTGTTAACAAGCTTGACCGGATGGGTGCCAGTTTTGAAAAAAGTTTTCAATCAATTCTAGAGCGACTTAGTAAAAAGGCAGTTGCCATTACTATTCCTATTGGTTTAGAAGATGAACATAAAGGCGAGATAGACCTTGTAAAAATGAAGGCGTACTATTTTGAAGGCGAGTGGGGAGAAAAAGTTATTGAGAAAGAGATTCCCGAGGCACTTAAAAAAGAGGCCCGAGAAGCCCGCGAAAAAATGATTGAGAAAATTGCTGATTTTAGCGATGAAATTGCGAAGAAGTTCTTGGAAGGCACAGAAATCGAAGAAGCTGAGCTCAAAAAAGCTCTTCGAGAAGGGACTTTAAAAAGCGAGCTCTTTCCAGTGCTCTCGGGCGCGGCCTTAAGAAATAAAGGCGTCCAGCTTCTTTTGACAGCTGTGAATGATTTTTTGCCTTCGCCTCTTGAGATTCCACCGGTTAAAGGTGAAGATCCAAAAACAGGAAAGAAATTGACTCGAGAAGCAAAAGAAAGTGAACCTCTTGCTGCGCTTGCTTTTAAACTTGCCTCAGATCCTTTTGTGGGTCAACTTACTTTTGTTAGAGTTTATTCAGGTGTTTTAAAAGCTGGAAGTTATGCTTTAAATACGCGGAGCGGAAAAAAGGAGAGAATTGGCCGGGTTTTAAGGATGCACGCGGATAAGCGTCAGGAGTTAGAGGAAATAAAAGCCGGCCACATTGGTGCAGTTGTTGGCTTAAAAGACATTATGACCGGGGATACTCTTTCAAGTATTGATAAACCAATAATTCTTGAAAAAATTACTTTTCCCGACCCTGTTATTTCTGAGGCTGTTGAGCCAAAGAGTAAGACCGATCAAGAAAAGCTAGGTGTTGCTCTTAGAAAGCTTGCTCAGGAAGATCCCACTTTAAAAATTAAAAGCGATCCTGAGACCGGCGAAACTTTGATTTGCGGTATGGGCGAACTCCATCTAGAAGTCATTGTTGACCGCCTCAAGAGAGAATTTAAAGTGGAGACAAATGTTGGCAAGCCCCAAGTTGCTTATAAAGAGACAATTACCGTTCCTGTTGAACAAGAAGGAAAATATATTCGCCAGTCAGGCGGTCGGGGTCAGTATGGTCATGTTTTTTTACGACTTGAGCCCGCAAAACGAGACTCTGGGATTGAATTTGTTGATGCGATTAAGGGCGGGGTTATTCCGAGCGAATTTATTCCCGCAGTTAAAAAAGGAGTTGATGAGGCATCGCAAAAAGGAGTTGTTGGAGGTTATCCTTTAACTGACTTTAAAGTTACTTTGTATGATGGCTCTTTTCATGAGGTTGACTCCTCAGAGATTGCTTTTAAAATTGCGGCCTCTGACGCTTTGCAGAAAGGAGCAAAGAAGGCATCACCAGTGCTTCTTGAGCCTATTATGAAGTTAGAAGTAATTGTTCCTGAAGATTTTATGGGCGAGATCACTGGTGATTTGAGTTCACGGCGAGGTCGTATTGACAATATTTCTGACCGCGCTAATATGAAAGTAATTGATGCGAAAGTACCTTTGTCAGAAATGTTTGGCTATGCAACTGATATCCGGTCCTTGACACAAGGGCGAGGAGCATTTACAATGGAATTTGACCATTACAGCGAGGTTCCAGAAAATATCACTGAAGAAATTATTAAGAAAAAATAATTAAGAATGGAAAAGGGAAGTTTTTTATCACAAGTAATTGATTTTATTGAGAAAAACGGAGGCCGCTATATTATTGCTGAAGACGGAAAGCCAGAATTTGTGATTATGTCTGTTAAGGAGTACCAAAAGCTTCTTCATAAGAAAAAGAATCCTTTACAAAAAGAGGAGAAAAAAGATATTGAAAAAGCAAATTATGAACTGGCCCTTTTAAAAGAGGAAGAGTCCTTAAGGGGCGATCCTGTTCCTCTTGACCTTGAACTACCAAGTCAAGCTCGGGCTCAGGACTCTGAAAAAATAAGTGGCGAAGAGGATTTAATTCCAGATACCAGAGAAGAAAACGCTGAATTTACCCCTTCTGAGTTAAAAAAATTTAGAAACGGTAAGGATGAGGAAGTGACTGAGCCAAAAATAGAAGATTTACCGTTTTAGAAGTAATTTTTAGCTAATATTAGCCCAAAATTGATAAAAATTAGAAAACAACTTGCTATTTTCAAAAAAGTTTGTTATAATAAATTTACTGTTAATAATAATTAAAAATATGTGCATCCCCATATCAATATATTGGTAGTGGGGGTGAAAAAAGGAGAAAAATAAATGGCAGAGAAATTTGAAAGAACTAAACCTCATATTAATGTAGGGACGATTGGTCATGTTGACCATGGGAAAACTTGTCTTACCGCAGCAATATTAAAGTGTCTAAGAAATGCGGGTATGAAAGCTCAAGAAAAAACCGTTGAGCAAATTGATAATGCACCTGAAGAGAAAGAGCGCGGAATTACAATTGCGGTCGCTCACGTTGAATATGAAACCGAAAAGAGACATTATGCTCACATCGACTGCCCTGGTCATGCTGACTATATTAAAAACATGATTACGGGAGCAGCCCAAATGGATGGCGCTATTTTGGTTGTCAGTGCGGCTGATGGCCCAATGCCTCAAACAAGAGAACATATCCTCTTAGCGCGGCAAGTGGGAGTCCCTGCCATTGTTGTTTTCTTAAATAAGGTTGATCAGGTTGACGATTCCGAACTTGTTGATTTGGTCGAGACAGAAGTTAGAGAAATTCTTTCAAAATACGAATATGAAGGTGATAAAATAAAAATTATTAGAGGTTCTGCCTTAAAAGCGGTTGAATGCAAAGATAAAAAGGCCTGTGAAGAGGCCTGCAAGCCCATTTTGGACCTTGTAAAGGCCTTGGATGAAACAATCCCTGAGCCAAAGCGTGATGTTGACAAACCATTCTTAATGCCAATAGAGGATATTTTCTCAATTGAGGGTCGGGGTACGGTTGTTACTGGAAGAATTGAACGGGGCGTAGTT
>CAZYLA010000052.1:0-5544 GCA_964648435.1 uncultured Candidatus Saccharibacteria bacterium | reverse complement strand
TTCCTAAAGAAATCATGGACAATTATTACTTGGTGAGGAAACGAGTAGCTTCAATGACGATTTTCATGCTTTCGGTATAACGAATTTCTAATACTTTCTAAAACCAAATAAAAAGAAAAAAATGAACTATCTAGAAGTTATCAAACGTTCTTTCCAAATTATTTGGCAAAACAAATTTTTATGGATTTTTGGCTTTTTCCTTGGCGGAGCACTTGGTGGTGGTTTTAATTTTGGCTCTGGAAATAAATTCCAACAGTCTGAAGACAAAGATAAAGAAGCTCTTGAACAATTATTTTGGCAAGGCCGCGATTTTTTCTACACTCATTTTAGAGAGATAATAACTATCGCGATAGTCGTTGGTTTAATATTGCTCCTTTTTATTATCCTTATGATTGTCCTTCGTGTTTTCTCAAGGGGCGCCTTAGTAAAGGCCTCAAACCAGCTTGATGACGAGATGCCCACAACTTTCAAACAAAGTTTGCATCAAGCAAAGCCGTATTTTTGGAAAATTTTGGGTTTAGGCATTATTTTTTCAATTATCAAATTTTTTCTTTTTATTATTCCCTTTATGCTTTTTCTTTTTGGTCTCATCTTTACCCTTTCTCAAAAAGGAACCTGGCCAATTCTTATTCTCTTGGGAATCTCGGCTTTTTGCCTGTTTATAATCTCCCTGCTCGCAAATATTCTCATCGGTCTGATCCAAAAATATGCCTCTTGCTTCCTAATCCTTAAAGACCAAAAAGTAATTGAAAGCATTGAAGCGGGAATTAAACTTTTTAGGACTTTCTGGAAGCAAAGCGCTCTTATGTGGCTCTGGCTCTTTTTGATTGGAATCGGGGTTAGTTTTGCACTTTTGCTTGGAATTTTAGTGATCGCCATTCCTTTTGTTCTCTTGGGAATTATTCTAACCTTGATTTTTAAAACAGCTGGTCTCATTATAGCCATCAGCTTGGGCATCTTAGGATTAGTTGTTTTTATGGTGGTTGCCCGCGGGGGAATAGGGGCATATTTTGAAACTGTCTGGGTTCTTACTTTTAAACGTCTTTTTAAAAAAACAGAAGAAGAAACAAGCGTATGAAAAAAATTCTATATTTAACCCTCCCTTTTGCATTAGTTTTTCTTGTAAGTGGGTGCGTTCAAAAAGAAGAAACGCCTCCTCTAAAAGAAACACCCTCTCAAAAAATTAAAGAACAAGAGGAGACAAAAAAAATGGCTGATGTTTTATTAATTATTGCTGATAATTACAAAGAAGAAGAGTATACAAACACTAAAAAGGTGCTCGAAGATGCCGGCCTAACATCAGAAACTGCAAGTTCTGTTGCAAATCCTAAAAGCACGGCCGGAAAAACAGTAGCCGCTGATGTCACTCTTGACAAAGTTGACGTCTCACAGTACAAAGCAGTAGTTTTTATTGGCGGACCAGGAGCAACGGTTTATCTTAATGACCAAAATGCACTAAAGATTGCCCAAGAAGCAGTTAATCAAGACAAAATTCTGGCCGCAATTTGCATTGCCCCGGTAATTTTAGCCAATGCCGGTGTTTTAGACGGCAAAAAAGCAACTGTTTGGGACGCGGGAGACCGCCAAACCATTTCCAAAATTGAAGCCAAGGGCGCGGTTTTCACTGATGAGAAAGTTGTTCAAGATGGCAAAATCATCACTGCTAATGGTCCGGCAGCGGCAACAGAATTTGGCAAAACGATTGCAAATGTGTTAAAATAAAATTGATATGCCGCGAAAATCAAATCAAAATTTGACCAAAAAAGAAATTGAGAAACTTCTTAGTTAAGCAAACTGTTGTTATTCTTGATGCCGTAGATAAACTTGCTGATAAAAAACTCCAAAAAAATGGAAGCAAGAATAAATCAAAAAATTGAGGAGCTGACAACTACAATTGATAAATTTATAAAGAAACTTACAGATCTAGACGATGAACTTACTCTGGTAAAAGCCTGACTTAAAGAAAGCAAAGGCAGTTATTAAAGAAAAATTAGGGTAAACTTAAATTAAAAAGAAATCTAGATTTTAATCTATAATTATTTTTCAGACAACCAAAGCCCACCAAAAAATCCGCCGATTAAGAGGCGGATTTTTTGGTGGGCGGTACAGGAGTCGAACCTGTGACCTCATACACGTCAAGTATGCGCTCTAACCAACTGAGCTAACCGCCCCCTGGTGGGCGCGGATGGATTCGAACCATCGACCCCGACTTTATAAGAGTCGTGCTACTACCACTGAGCTACGCGCCCTCGCGTGAAATAATATAACACATTTTACTTGAAGAATCAAATGCACTTTCATATGTAAGTGCATATGTAATTACATTTATAACTATTTTATAACTATGAATGATAGAGTATATGCTCTGTTATTTATTATGATTCATTCATTGCGCCCGAGCCGCGGCATTGCCGCGGCTCGGGCGCAGATTGCCAACTGTCTTAAAAAGTGTTAAAATAAAACAAGCTATGAAAATTACGGTTAAAGGAACAAATATAAAATTAACGCCCCGGATTTATAATTCCATCAATGAAAAAATCGGGACCCTAGATAAATTTATTGAAGACATTGACCCGAATCTTATAAGCGCTGAAGTTGAAGTCGGGATTACGACGCGGCATCATCAGCAAGGCGACATTTACCGTGCGGAAGTTAATCTTGATGTTTCAGGGACGCTTCTTCGCGCTGAAGCAGAAAGAGAAAGCTTGGACCTTGCCATCACTGAAGTCAAAGACGAACTCCAGCGCCAGCTCAAAAAATACAAAAACAAGCAAAGCGCCAAGCAAAAAAGAGAGGCTCGCCTCTTAAAACGACTTTTTCGCTTTTCTCCACTAGCACGCTTTAAAAGAAAAAAAGGCGGCCGCATCAAGCACGAAGGCCTTTAAAATAAAATCCGAAGCATGAAATCCGAAATCCGAAATTCTTTCTCTCCCTTGGTTTTGTCACAAACCCAAGGGAGAGAAAGAAGGCCTGCCACAGACAGGCCAGAAGGAGAAGGATATTTAGATCATTGAAACATTAGAATTTAGATATTGTTTCGAATTTTGTGCTTCTAATTTCGAATTTTAATTAAATTTTATGCCAAAATTATTTCCAGTTGATTTACATTATCACACAATTATTTCCGGCCACGCCTTTAACACGCTTTTTGAGACCGCAAAAGAAGCAAAAAAACGGGGGATTAAACTCCTTGCAATCACAGAACACGGCCCAGCAGTTGGCGGCGCCCCGCATTTAAACTATTTCCGAGTTGCCTACCGCGTGCCCCAGTATATTAATGATGTAGAAATTCTAATGGGTGTTGAAGCAAATATTTTAGACACAAGCGGCAAAATTGATATTCCAGAACACTTGCTTCGGTCTCAAGACATTGTTCTTGTGGGACTTCACGACAAGCTCCGCGATGAAATGAGATACGAAGGAAAAACTCGGGAAGACCATACTAATGCTTTTGTCAATGCCATTAAAAACCCTCATGTTAATATCGTTGCTCATCCCGCTTATGCCCATTTTGAAATAGATGTTGAAAAAGTTGTTGAAGCGGCTTGCAAATACAACACGCTGTTAGAGCTTAACACCAGCTACCGCCGCCTGGGCCGTGACAATAAAGAAACTCTAATCAGAATGATAAAACTTGTTAAAGAAAAAGGATTTCCAATTGTGGTTAATAGCGACGCTCATATTATTAATGAGCTTGATAATAACTATCTTACGGAAAAAGAAATGGCTGACCTTGGTCTTGAAAAAGAAGATATTTTGAACATATCGCCTGCTCGCACCAAGGCATTCTTTAAGATTAAAAAACGCAAGATTCCTTGCTTTAAAAAACCAGATGCTCCCAAAACTTGTGTTTAAAAACAAAGATGTTTTGGTTTTTAACAAGCCCGCCGGCTTGCCGGTCCACAAAGGCATTGGCACTCAAAAAACTTTAATTGATTTTATTATAAAAAGCTATCCCGAGGTCAAAAAAGTTGGCGATCCCCAAAGGCCGGGAATTGTTCACCGCTTAGACAAAGGCACCTCGGGTATTTTAATTGTTGCCCGAAGTAAGGGCGCTTTCAAACATCTTAAAAGAGAATTTAAAGAACGCCGCGTAAAAAAAATTTATTTAGCCCTTGTTCACGGCCGAGTCAAAAAAGACCGCGACATTATCGCAAAAAAAATCGGCCGTTCAAGGCAAAATTTCAAAAAAAGAGCTGTTTTAGGTTCTGCGGCGCGCGAGGCAATAACCCGCTTCGAGGTTATAAAAAGATTTACCCCCGCACCAACTTCTGCTAAAAGGCAGAAGTTGGTGCGGGGGTATACCCTACTCAAAGTGATGCCCGAGACCGGCAGACAGCATCAAATTAGAATTCACCTTACATCGTATGGCCACCCAATTGCTGGCGATAAAGTCTACAAATTTAAGCGTCAGAAACACCTTCCCGGCCTAAAACGCCAGTTTTTACACGCCAGCGAACTAACAATAAAATTACCAGATGGCAAAACAAAAACTTTTAAAGCAAAATTACCAAAAGACTTAAAAAACGCATTAAAAAGTTTGAGCTAAAAAAGCTCCCCGCGGGGAGCTTTTTTAATGAACGAAACTAAAAAATATCTAAGCAATTTTCAACTTTTGCTTGATTTTTTTAATATCTTTGCTATGCTGAACAACCTCGGCTTCAATCCTTTTTATCCACTTATTAGTAAATATCCGCTCCTGATCTAAACGCTCAACAATGTTCACAATTCCATCTAAGGTCTTGTTAACTTTTCCAAATTCAGTCATCATTTTTTCTTCTATCTCATCAAATCGTTCGTCATGCTCGATCAATTTTTTGATAATTTTGTCCTCTTTATTCATACATTTTAATTATAAACTAAGTAAACTCTTTTGACAAGAAAATCTTTTTTTGCTACAATGACCTTACCTTAATTTTGATTTTTAGATGTAGTTTTGACCTTTGAGATTTAAGTTTTAAGTTTTTATTTATGGATATTCAAAACGAATTTCAAAAACAGAATATGAAGGCCAAAAAATTGCCGGAAATAAAGCCCGGCTACACGGTTCGAGTTCACCAAAAGATTAAAGAAAGCGGCAAAGAACGAATTCAGGTTTATGAAGGCCTTACAATCGCCGCTTCCGGCACTAAGTTCAGGCCAATGATTACAGTGCGCCGAGTTGTCGGCGGTATTGGTGTTGAGCGAATTTTTCGGCTCAACGCGCCAAATATTGTTAAAATTGAAGTCACAAAAAAAGAAAAGGTCCGCCGCGCCAAGCTCTATTATATCCGCCGCCGCCAGCAAAAAATGAAAGCTCGTGAAGATAAAGAAGGCCTAAAGAAAGTCCAAGAGGAACTTGAAAACATCCAAGAAAAAAGGGGATTAAAAAAGAAAAGAGAAAAGAAGATAAAGAAAGAAGAAAAGCCAAAAAGCAAGCAAGAAAAAGAAGCTGAAAATCTCAAAAGAGAAAAAAAGAAAGAAGTAGCTAAAGAAAAATGAACTTGGATAACCAGACCTTGTTAAAAACACTAACTTGAATTACAATCGTTCAAATATTAAATC
>CAZYLA010000051.1:0-5556 GCA_964648435.1 uncultured Candidatus Saccharibacteria bacterium | reverse complement strand
ACGCCCAAGGGTTCCATTTTGGCAATTTTTTCTGCAAGATTTGCCTTAGCAACCACCTCAACAACATTATCAACATCTTTATAAGCACAAGGTGCTTCTTCAGCAATTCCCCTCGCTGAACGGCATTTTATTATAATACCCCTTTTTTCTAATTCTTGTCTAATTTTTTCTCCTCTTTCTTTCTTTTTAGCAGCAGTTCTTGAAAGAGCCCGGCCAGCCCCGTGACAAACGCTCCCAAAAGTATCTTTCATTGCTTTTTGAGTTCCTGTAAGAAGATAAGAGCTTGTGCCCATGCTTCCAGGAATAATTACGGGCTGACCAACATCTTGATAGGCCACTGGAATATCTTTCTCTCCCGGTCCAAAAGCGCGAGTAGCACCTTTTCGGTGAACGCAAACCCTTATTCTCTTGCCGCCCTGCCCTGAACCCGAGCGATTAGCGAGTGGTTCAGGGTCAACCTCATGGACTCGCCTTTTGGCAATATTGTGAGCAACATCATAAACAAGCGGCAGTTCAAATTTTTTTAATTTCCCTTTTAAAACTTCTTTAAAAACTTCCCTTGTAAGATAAGTTAAAAGCTGACGGTTTACCCAAGCATAGTTAGCAGCCGCGGCCATAGCGCTGTAATAATCCTGACCCTCTTTTGACAAAATTGGCGCGTAAATAAGTTCACGGTCAACTAACTTGGCGCCCCATTTTTGAAAGCTCTTTTGCAAAATTCTCAAAAAATCAGCGCAAATCTGATAACCAAGCCCCCTCGAGCCCGAATGAATCATTACCACTGTCTGGTCTTTAAAAATACCAAGCGCTTCTGCTTTTTCTTTATTAAAAACCTGGGTAACCCGCTGAATTTCCACAAAATGATTACCCGAACCAAGCGTGCCAAGCTGATCCTCACCCCGCTTTTTAGCAAATTGGGAAACTTTCGAGGGATCAGCCGCTTTCATATTCCCATTTTCTTCACAAAAATCCTGATCTTCTTTGACGGCATAACCTTTTTTCACTGCCCAAGAAATACCCGTTTTTAAAACTTCATCAAGCTCTGCTCCCTTAACAATGATTTTACCGCTTTTGCCAACACCGCTAGGCACTTTTTGATAAAGACCCTCCATTAACTTCTCCAAAAACGGTTTTATCTCTTTAAAAGAAATTTCTGATTTTAAAAGCCGAACCCCGCAGTTAGAAACAACAAAATTATTTGCAATAAAATTATGATGAGAATCAGCTACCGTAAAATCATACACAGGTCCCTTAAAAGCAATTTCTTTTTTAGAAACAATTGTGTCCCAGACCATTCCTGTTTTACCTAGACCTTTTGTTGCTTCCTTTATAAATTGGCTAAACTTTGGAAAATCATAACTTACTCGCGGATTTCTTCTTCTCTCATAAAATGTTCTTTCAATAAATCTTTTATTTACATAAACTGACTTGATTTTTCTATATATCTCAATAAATCTCTTTTCTTTTCTCTTTAATTTCAGGATTTCTAAAATCGCCTTTTTTCGCTCTGCCATTACCTGTTCTTTTAGTTGTAAATAAAAAGAAGCCGCATTAGCCAAATACCTTCGCTTTTTATTATATTCAAAACCAACAAGTGTCCAGAGTTTAATTAAGTTCTGAGTATTTCCTTTTATCTCCAAGCGAAGACGAAAAGATCCATTAGGTTCTTTCCGAACGCTAATCTTTTCTCTTGCTTTAACGCTAAATTCTTCCAAAAGAGTAGCTATTTGTTTTAGAAATTTTTTACCACTTTTGATAAAGGGTTCTTTTTTATTTATTGATAATACAGGCCCATAAAAAGTGTAGCCATGATTTTTTAGTGCTTTTGGTGATGATAATTCGGCGCCAAACAAAGAAGCTAAAAAAAGTCTCTTTTGCCAAAGTGGCCTTGTAAAAAGCCATGCTGGCAAAATAAAATCTTGAGAGGTCTTATTGCCCATCGGAGTTCCCATAGCCCACAATAAGGTTGCTAAACTACTCGAACAAACTTTAAAACTATTTTCTGTTCGCGTAAATTTATATTTATTATAAATAGTTTTTATCTGCTGGGTTCTCTCTCGAGAGTAAATCTTAGAAGGTGTGTAACCGATTTTTTCAACATCTTCTCTAATTTCTTCCAAATCTTCTTCTTTCCCATAAAAACAAGTAATTCCCTTATCTTTTGAGAAATATACTAACCCATCGCCAATAATAAAGCCCATTATTTTAAGAAGATAAGCGAGTTTTTTATTATCACCTTTAAGGGGAAGCAAATCTCTTTTCTTGAGTTCAAAAATTGTTTGTTTAAGATCTTTTTCTATGGGTAAACTTTGTATATCTTTTTCATTAATAATCAATTCTTTGGAGGGTAACTGATACTCGACTCCCTCAAAAGGGTAAAGTGCTATCTTCTCATTCAATGAGATTTTCTTTAAGGGAACCATCCCTAAAGGAGTATAAAAAGGATGGTCTTCGGTTGCAGTTATTGTTTTACCAAAGGATGTTCTTATCCTATAAACAGTACTTTTGGGTTTAAATTTTTGAAATGCCTGAATTTTTGTGTTATTAATCCTTTTTGTAAAATTCATACATTTTACTTCATTCTCGGGCCACCTCCGCTGTAAATTTTGAATCGGCATTCTATAACCGTGCTCATGAAGAACTTGACTCTCGCCAGCAAGGCAGTTTATATCGTAACCAACACCACCAGGAGAAATAACGCCGTTTTCTTCCCGAAAAGCGGCGACTCCACCAATCGGAAACCCATAGCCCTGATGAATATCAGGCATTGCCAAACTGTATTTAATAATTCCTGGAAGAGTAGCCACATTAACAAGCTGTTCTAATGAGCGGTCGTTCAAAATCTGGTCAAGCATTTCTTCGCTTGCATAAATCCGGGCCGGCACTTTCATCTCCTTGCGAAAATCTGAAGGGATTTCAAAAAGATAATCCTCAATTTTTTTTAAGTTTTCTCTAGAAATCATATAATAAGTTTAAAATGCAAAATTAAAAATTAAAAGTAACAGTGCAAAATTTAAAATTATTTACATTTCTCTTTTACTTTTTAGGGTAATCATACTTGCCCCAAGAATATCAGTAATTTCTTTTGTTTCCTTAAACAACTTCTTAATTTTGATAGTATCAGCTTTTTTACTATCTCGTAAGACCGCTAACCAAAATTTACTTTCGTTAGCTGATTTTAAAGAATGGCTTAAAAAATTTGTGAAATCTCTTCTTGTTCTACCTGCCTGCGCTTCAATGAGGTTGGCACCTATACTTGTAGAACTTCTAAGAAGTTGCCTTGCAATAACCTCCACAGCAAAATCTTTTTTATTTAAAGTATCTATAAATTTTATCACATCTAAAACATAAAGGTAAACCCTTTTTCTTAATATCAATTTTGAATTTTAAATTTTTATTTTGCATTTTTCATTTTTAATTTTAAATTTGTCATATATCAAAAATTATTTCGGCGACAAACTGGCCTTTTTCTTTCTTGATCTCAAGACCGTGGTAGGTTGCGGCTTTGATTTCTAAATTAAGCTGGTCGTATTTATAACCGCTTGTCTCGGCCTCTAAATTCTTTTTATCTATTTTTTTAATCTCAACTTTACTAAAAACTCTTTCTTCGATGTCGCTCAAATAAAGAAGCTGGTTTAAAAAATCAACGAGCAACGAATTTTGATCTTCAGCACTGATTTTGATTTTTTTCTTTATAGGTGTTCCTTTGAAATTATCATCACCTTTCTGATTTACTGCTAAGGCAAAAGCCGCGTTTTGAAAAAGTTCTTCTGGCGTTTTTCCAAAAACGCGCACTTTTAAATCCGCCGTGTGCTCAAGAACTTGAAAACGTTTCATAATTTTGAAAATTTAGTTTTGAGTTTTAAGTTATGGTTTTGAAATTTGACTTTTGAGATTTGAGTTTTTTAAGATATTCTCTTGCTTCCTTCTTCGTCTTTATTTCTCCTTTAAGCTGTTTATCTTCAACTTTCTTTAAAATTTCGCCCACTTCTTTCCCCTCTTTTATTTTAAACATTTTTATGACATCTTGACCAGAAACAAGCTTTGGCAACTTTGGCGGCATTTTTTTCTTAAAATCGTGGTAAAATTTTTCAACTGCCCTGTAATCTTTCATCTTAAGCGGTATTGTCCCCAAGGTATCGGCTTTGTAAAGCGCAAGAAGATCTTCAAAACGCTCATCAAAGAAAAGCCGGGCTACTTTTGCTTTTCGCATTTTAAAGATATTGAAAAAGACCATGTGATTTTTTACGAGCCAGGTAATATCTTCAACTTCTTTGCGGGAAAAGCGAAGCCGTTTTAAAATTTTTTCAGTAATTTCTGCGGATTTTTCAGTGTGGCGGCGAAAAACTGTTATTCCTAGAAATTTTTTATATGTTTCGGGTTTACCAACATCATGCAAAAGAGCAGCCCAAACAAGTTCGAGCGATGGATTTTTCGGCAAATTTTCAAGAACTTTTAAGGTGTGGGTAAAAACATCTCCTTCTTTATGATAAATCTTGGGCTGTTTTACGCCTTTCATTTTTGCGACTTCTGGCAAAATAACTTTAAGAATTTTAAGCTTTCTTAAATCTTTAAGGGCGGCGGCGCGATTTTCTGATAAAAGCATTTTGTTAAGTTCTTCTCGAATGCGCTCGGCTGAAATTTTTTTAAGGAGGGAAGCGTTTTTCTTGAGAAGTTTTTGCAATCCCAAGGCATATTTAAATGAAAGGACGTTTTTAAAACGCACGGCGCGCAAAATCCTAAGATGGTCTTCTCTTACTCTATCTTTTCCTTTACCAATAAAACGAATGACTTTCTTTTTAATGTCTTTTTTACCGCCAACAAAGTCAATCACCTCTTTTTTAAGGGGGTTGTAAAAAAGACCATTAATTGTAAAATCACGACGAAAAGCGTCTTCAATCGCTGTGGTATAATAAACTTTTTGGGGCCGCCGGCCATCATACTCGGCCTCACCACGAAAGGTAGCAACTTCAAACTCGTCTCCATTTAAAACTACAACCATTACTCCAAATTTTTTGCCAACAGGCACAGTTTTTTTAAATAGCTTTTTAATGTCTTCTGGCCGGGCAGCGGTCGCAATATCAAAATCCTGCGGTTTTTTACCTAAGAGAAGGTCACGTACAAAACCGCCCGCTAAGTAGGCCTCAAAACCAGCTCTATTAAGTTTCTTTACAATAGAAATTGCTTTTTCTTTCATTATTCTCATTATAGCACATCCCGCGCCCTTTTGCTGATTTTTAAAAATCAGCAAAAGGGCGCGGGATAAAAAGAAAAGCCGTCCCAAGTTTTGCCTTTAGGACAGCAATTTCTATCTGTTACACTTCTTTTCCTTATCTTATTACTTTTCTTCCCTTTTTTTCTTCTCCTTTTTTCCTCTAAAGAAGAATTCTTTTTCTAGTAAAAAAGACATAAGGTTAAGCTTTAAAATTCTTAGTCTTTTTTCTCTCTCTTGCCAGTATAGATTATCCAGTCATTTCCTTTTCGAATTACCACACCTTCTGGGTGAGAACGCCAATCACCCCATTCTCCTTCGTAAAGCAGTTCTTTACCGTTTAA
>CAZYLA010000050.1:0-5744 GCA_964648435.1 uncultured Candidatus Saccharibacteria bacterium | reverse complement strand
TTTTTACATTTTGAATTACATTTTGATTTTTGCATTTTGAATTTTGAATTTATTAAATCTATGATTGATAAAATTGATAAAAAAGAAGTTCAGCATCTAGCCAAACTTTCACGGCTTGAGCTAAGCGACAAAGAGATTGAAAAATTCACAAAAGACATCTCTTCTATTTTGGATTATGTTTCTGAGCTCCAAAAAGTTGACACTCAAAATGTTGAGCCAATAAGTCAAATAACTGGCCTTAGCGATGTTAAAAGAAAAGATGAGCCCAAGGAGTTTAAAAACAAAAAAGGAATTTTTGATAATGCGTCTAAAAAAGAAGGTGATTTCTTTAAGGTAAAAACAGTTTTAGGAAGAAAAAGATAGGGATTACTTATCCCTCGGAATAATTTAATTAATAAATATACGCATCATACTAATTAGCCCGAGGGGAAGTTCTCGGGGGATAGTTTAGTTAATAAGCATGGAAGATCTAAGCAAGCTTACAATTAAAGAGGCGGCTGAAAAACTTCGAGAGGGGAATGTTTCTTCTTTAGATTTAACTGCCAGCATTCTAGAGAGAATTGAAAGCCGCAACAAAGAAATAAATGCTTTTATTAGTGTTAATAAAGACGCGGCTTTAAAGTCAGCTAAAAAAGCAGATGAAAAAATAAAAAACACCCCAAAAGAAAAAAGGAATGAGTTGCCAATACTTTTTGGTGTCCCGATTGCCATTAAAGACAACATTTGTGTTGAAGGCATGAAGACAACAGCTGGCTCCAAGATTTTAAAAAATTTTGTTGCTGTGGAAGATGCAACTGTAATTAAAAAGTTAAGAGAAGATGGTGCGGTCTTACTTGGAAAAACAAATATGGATGAGTTTGCTATGGGTTCGTCCACGGAAACTTCATATTTTGGTCCTACAAAAAATCCTCATGATTTGTCACGGGTGCCAGGCGGCTCCAGCGGCGGCAGTGCCGCGGCCGTGGCAGATAATATGTGTCTGGCAGCGCTTGGTTCAGACACGGGCGGTTCTATTCGCCAGCCTGCAAGCTTCTGCGGCGTTGTGGGGATGAAACCAACCTATGGCCTTGTAAGCCGCTACGGACTTCTTGCTATGGGCTCAAGTTTAGACCAGATTGGGCCACTTGCAAAAAATGTTTTAGACAGCGCAATCTTATTAGACGCAGTTAAGGGCTGGGACAAGAAGGATGCTACCTCTTTAATTCAGGAGCCGACTCGATACGAGGCCGTAGCTAAAAAAGGCATTAAAAATTTTACAATTGGCCTTCCAAAGGAGTATTTTGTGGAAGGGACTGACAAAGAAGTTATTGAGGCAGTAAAAAAAGCCGTGGTCGTTCTTTCAAAAAAGGGTGTTAAAGTTAAAGAAGTGAGTCTGCCATGTACTAAAGCGGCGCTGTCAGTTTATTATATTTTAATGTTTGCCGAAGCAAGCACTAACTTGGCTCGCTATGACGGCATTAAATACGGTTACAGCACCCTTAACGATAAAAAAGTCAAAACAAAAACCCTACTTGATGTCTATTTAAAGACGCGTGGTGCGGGTTTTGGCAAAGAGGTAAAACGCCGGATTATGCTGGGAACTTATGTTCTTTCAAAGGGGTATTTTGACGCTTATTATCTAAAAGCGGGGCGCGTCCGCTCGTTAGTGAAACAGGACTTTGACAAAGCTTTTTCACAAGTTGATGTTTTAATAACACCTGTTTCGCCCACCACTGCATTTAAGCTTGGCGAGAAAATTGACGACCCCTTAAAAATGTATCTTTCAGATATTTTTACAGTCCCCATAAATATTGCTGGTGTTCCTGCTCTTTCAATGCCTTGTGGTAAAGCAGGTAAGCTTCCGATAGGCCTTCAGATAATCGGGCCGCAACTCGGCGAAGGCAAGGTTTTAAGAACTGCTTACACACTAGAACAAGAACTAAAATCGTAAAATTGTAAATCGTAAATGGTATTTTTGGCGACTCTTAAAATTTCTTCCCCAAGGATTACCCTAATGTAGATACTAGTAATTTATACTAGTAATAAAATTGGGGCTTCCCAATCACGTAAACCAATCCCGTAAAATAACTGCTATAGCAGTTATTTTACGGGATTGGGATTATTATAGATTGACTCTGTGCCATTCGTGTTTACTCCTTTGGTAGAGAATTTCCCGCTACTCATGTGCTCTCGTGACACACCAATTTTTAAATAAAAAAATCGCCCCGCAGAACGCGGGGCGTAAGTCTAAATTGGAGGTTAGCTTGACAGAGAGCGCTTTTGAGTCTCAATCATATTTTCAATCCCAGGTCCCCATCTTGGATACTTTTCCTTTAGGGTGGTTAGTTTATCAATGTACTGTTGGGATAGCATCAGGAGGAATAGGCCCCTACTTAAGAATCTCAATAAGTAATGCTATTTCCCTTGATAGCCCGTTAAGAACGGGGGTATCTTCATTTATTATATCAACAAGAAAGAGGGGACATATCCTTGGCGCCTGTGGTCTTTTCGAGCAGTGCAAAAATTTTTTCCTGTAGCTATAGTATTCTCAAAGCAATCTAGACACAACTGCAATTTAGTCAGTACCACTTCATAATGTGGCGGCTTTTTTTCTGCCATTTTCTCAAATCCTTCTTGTTTTTTGTAGACACTTTATCTTATCGTTCTAGAATAAATTTGTTAAACCCTAAATTTTTGAGAAACGCTGTTTTTTAGTAAGATTAGCCAAAAATCATAATAAAGGTTTATTGGGATGTCAGAAGATATACAAACATTCCCACGGAAATCATGAGTGCTTCTTAACGTTCGCGAGGAAACGAGTAGCCTCAGAGCGCTTTGAGCCGTTTAATTAAAAATAGCGCCAAAAAATCCGCTTCTCCGGCGGATTTTTTGGCGCTTGTTAAAATAGTTAATTGTAAATTGTTAATTGTTCAGCGGAGGCTTTCTATCAAACTTATTCCAGTCATTTCATCTGGCTTTGGAAGTTCTAGTATTGCAAGCACGGTTGGTGCAACATCTGCTAAAACGCCCAAAGGACTTGCTAAAATCTGGGCAACTTCTTCATCAGTTTTATTTTCTTGGTTTTTTGAAGATATATAAATAAAAGGCACAGGCGAAGTCGTGTGTTCTTTTTCAATTTCACCGGTTTGCGGATTTATCATTGATTCCAGATTGCCGTGATCAGCCGTCACCACAAGTTCGCCGCCTTTAGCGAGAGTTTCTCTAGCAACTTTAGCCACACATTCGTCAACTACTGAAGCTGCTTTTTTAGCCGCCTCAAAGTTGCCAGTATGGCCAACCATATCGCCATTTGCAAAGTTAATTAGGATAAAATCATATTTCTGGGCATTGATTTCTTTAATTACGCGATCTGTGACTTCCAGCGCATTCATTTCTGGTTTTTCATCATAAGTTTTTACCGAAGGAGAGGGGATTAAGACGTGGTCTTCTCCGGGAAAAGGTTTTTCCTGGCCGCCGTTAAAAAAGTAAGTCACGTGAGCATATTTTTCGGTTTCGGCGATATGAAGCTGCTTTAAGTTATAGTCAGAAATTATTTTGGCAAGTGGGGCTTTGATTTCTTCTTCAGGAAAGGCAATTCCGTCAACCGGTAAGGCCTTTTCATATTCTGTCATTGTCACGAAACAAAGTGGCTTAATCTGCGTTCGCTCAAATTTAGTAAAGCCAGGTAAAATAAATGCTTTTGTAAGTTGCCTTGCTCTGTCAGGTCGGAAATTGAAGAAGATAATGCTGTCATTTGAATTGATTGTAGAAACAGGCGAGCCGTTTTTAAAAATAACAGTTGGCTTGATGTGTTCGTCAAAGACGTCTTCCTTGTAAGAATTTTCAATTGCTTCTCTGGCGCTCGAAGCAGTTTTTCCTTTTCCTAAAGCAATTGCATTGTAAGCAAGTTCTGTCCTATCCCAATTATTGTTTCTATCCATTGCAAAGTAGCGGCCAGAAACCGTGGCGATTTCTGCTCCTGGCAGCGTTTTTAGCTTTTCTTCAACTTGATTTAAGAATTTCAAAGCAACTTTTGGAGCAGTGTCGCGGCCATCGGTAAACATGTGGATATAAACTTTTTGAAGGCGATTTTGGCCAGCCATATCTAAAAGTGCAAGAAGATGGTCAATATGACTGTGAACACCGCCGTTGCTTACGAGGCCCATTAAATGAAGCGCAGAATTTTTTTGTTTGACGTTATTTATTGCTTTTAAAAGCATTTCGTTCTTGGAAAAGGAGTTGTTGCGGATAGCCAAAGTAATTCGAGGAAGATCTTGATAAATAACCCGGCCAGAACCAAGATTTAAATGGCCCACCTCAGAGTTTCCCGCTTCACCCCAAAAAAGACCTACCGCAATGCCGCTTGCCTGAATAGAGCAAATTTTTTGAGTGCGGTAAAAATTATCGATATTAGGAGTATCAGCTTTGGCAATTGCATTGCCTTCTTTTATTTGGCTAATGCCCCAGCCGTCCATAATAATTTCTACTACTGGTTTTGGTCGAGCCATAGTGTTTTTATTATATCAATTTTTTAAGAGAGGGTAAATCCTGCACCTTTTAACCGACAGGCGCTAGGCACTTAAATATTTTTTTAAGAAATCGGTCAAGATGTGAGGGATGAAATTTACCATTCACTTGTATGCAAGTAAGGGGTAAAAACGCCCGCTAGTGATTTCTAGCGGGCAAAAAAATGGTCGTTGGAGTAGTTTATCTATCTTGTTTACTTTTTTCCCTTCTTATGTTTCAGAGATTCTAATAATCTGTATTTCTGTGTCTGGAGTTATTTCTGGAATTTTGACAATTCTAGCCTCTACTCCTCCAGTTCCCCGGAACATTATTTTAAGTATTTGGTTATCAGCGCCCATCCGAAGAAGTGTGGCGGGCTCTCGGCTATTTATAATTACAAAATACTGACCTTCCCTAACTTCTTTAAATTTCATAATAGTCGTCCTCCATGTCGTGTTGGATTTCCCTTTTATCCTAAGTTTACCACAGCACCTAAAGAAATGGCAAGAGAGCAATGACTCGCATGGAAAAATAAAGAAATCATTGCTAGCATTTTCGCTAGCGATAATTATACATACCCTATTTTTTGATTTTTTTGAAATCTTGCCAAATTTCTGAAAATCAGTATAATATTAACTGCGGGGTGGAGCAGTTGGTAGCTCGCGAGGCCCATAACCTCGAGGTCGCTGGTTCGAATCCAGCCCCCGCAACCAAGAACAATGATGTCAAAATTGATGTCATTTTTGATATTAATTTTTAAGCCGAGGAGTAGATTGGTGTCTAGAGTCGTCTCATAAGCGATTAACGCAGGCCTGCCCCGCACAAAAATTGTGGCGGCGTAGCTCAGTGGTAGAGCAGAGGAATCATAATCCTTGGGTCGGGGGTTCGAATCCCTCCGCCGCTACCAATGCCACAATTTTGGTGCGGGGTGAAATTCCTGCCCTCGGCACCAAGAAGTGGGGGCGTAGCTCAATTTGGTTAGAGCACAGGATTGTCGATCCTGGGGTTGCCGGTTCAAGTCCGGTCGTCCCCGCCACGTCGCTCGCGACGAGGTGGCTAGGTAGCCAGTATAGAAAGTCCTATGGGACATCCTATAGAACGTTCCATATCCCCACGCTGAAATTTTGATGCGAGATATAGTGTACTCTATAGATAGAGGCCTTCATAGAGGCCTCTATTTTAAAAAATCCTAAATTACAAATCCAAAAACCCCAGAGCAAGTTCCAAATTCCAATTTTAAATTTCAGATCGGAAGAGCG
>CAZYLA010000049.1:0-6197 GCA_964648435.1 uncultured Candidatus Saccharibacteria bacterium | reverse complement strand
CTTTCGTTGCCATTTTCACGCTTTCTATATAATATAATCAATTTCCAATTTCTCTACTCTTTAAAAATGAACCAAATTTCAACAAACAGAAAAACTTACGCTTCTTGCGACCTTGGGGATCATCACTTTCTTCGCCGGTTATTTGAGATCATACCGGGTTTTTTGACTTGGACTACTTTTATAATTTTAATCTCTCTTGTTTTTATAAAACCACTCTGGCTTGCTGTTTTTATAATTTGTTTTGATACTTATTGGCTGGTAATGGCTTTTTATATGTCAGCTTTTCTTCTTTCGTCTTACAAAAGAATGCGACAAGAAAAGGGAATTGATTGGATTCACCGCCTCAATGGGCTTTTGAATTTTGAGCCTTATTTAAACCAAGTAGAGAAAGAAATTAAGGAGCAGAAAAGAAAATTGCCAGCACTTAAAGGCAAAGAGCGGCGAGAAGCAAAGAGGGATTTTAAAAATCTAAAAGAGCACTATAAAGATCTCCTTAAAATTAAAGAAGAAAATATTGCGCTTCCTGATTGGCGCAATATCTGGCATCTTGTTATTTTTACGACCTATAAAGAGCCGAAGGAAGTTTTAGAAGCATCAGTTGAGGCGGTTTTAAAAAATGATTTTCCTAAAAAGCGGCTGTTTGTGGTTCTGGCTTGCGAAGAACGGGAGGGCGAGGCCGCAAAAGAAAAAGCGGCATATTTAGAGAAGAAGTTCAAAGGAAAGTTTGGGGTTTATATGACTACCTTTCATCCTGGCAATATTCCAGGCGAGCACGCTGGCTCTGGTTCAAATGAGACCTGGGCCGCCCGAAAAGCCAAAGAAAAAATTGATGAAATGGGAATTGATTATGAGAACATTATTGTTTCTGCCTTTGATGCTGAAACCCAGGCCGCCCCAGAGTATTTTTCTTACCTTACTTATAAGTATATAACAACACCAGACCGGATAAGGGCAAGCTACCAGCCACTTCCGCTTTACAATAATAATATTTGGGACGCTCCGGCAATTACCCGTGTTCAGGCAGTGGGTTCGTCTTTCTGGCAAATGATTGAAGCAATGCGGCCCGAGAGGCTGGTTACTTTTTCCTCTCATTCAATGAGTTTTAAAGCGCTTGTTGATGTTGGCTTTTGGCCAGTTGATGTTATTTCTGATGACTCTAGAATTTTTTGGAAATCATATATTCATTTTGACGGGCAATACCGCACTGTGCCAATGTACACGACTGTTTCATTGGATGCCGTTATTGGAAAGAACTGGTGGCAAAGCTTTGTTAATCAGTATAAACAAAAGCGGCGCTGGGCATGGGGGATTGAGAATTTTCCTTATATAGCGCTTTCTTTTATTAGAAACAAGAAAATTTCGCTTTTCAAAAAACTGCTTCACTGCTGGCGGATGCTCCAGGGCCATTGGAACTGGGCAACCGGGCCGTTTATTATTGCGGTTATTGCTTGGCTGCCTGTTTTTTTTGGAAGCGAGGAGTTCCACCTGACTCTTATTTCTTACAACCTTCCTTATTTGACCCGGAATGTAATGACCGTGGCAATGATTGGGTTGATTGTTTCTGCAGCAGTAACGCTTCTTCTTTTGCCGCCCAAACCCCCTGGTAAGCCAAAACGAACCTATCTTTGGATGGCTCTTCAATGGGCTTTAGTGCCGTTTATTGCTGTACTTTTAGGTGCTTTGCCAGCTATTGACGCTGAAACGCGACTCTTACTTGGGAAATACATGGAGTTTTGGGTAACACCGAAGAAAAGGTAAATCGCAAATCTAAAATCTCAAATCAACATCTCAAAACTCAAAACTTTCCATAAAGATAACGAACATTTTTAAAGTTTGTTTTGAAATTTAAGTTGTTGTTTTGCAATTTGCGATTTACGATTTGAGTTTTTTTAATGTTAACTATCTTTAATAACCAGATCCTCAATTACATAACAGTCTTTTTAGTTGCTTTTTTGTTAAGTTCTCTTTTTAGCGGTTATTTGTATCTTCGGAGTCGCAAAGATAGCGAAAAATCGCGTCTTGGGGGCGCTTTTATGATTCTCGTTTTTTGGATTGTGGTGATTTGTTTCTTACCGCTTAAAGGCGCTCTTTTGGGCGCGTTCCTTGCTTCAGTTGTGATTCTTATTTTTGGTCTCACAGATGATTTTAAAAGCTTATCACCCCTCACCCAATTTTTAGGCCAGGTTTTAACTGCGGTCGTTGCTATTTCTTTTGGTCTTTTAATTACTTATATGACAAATCCCTCTGGGGGAATTTTTTATTTTGACTTTCTGAAAGTCGCTGGTGTAAGTATAGCTTCCTTTTTTGTGACGCTTTTGTGGTTTCTAGTAATGATGAATGCGATGAACTGGTTAGATGGTTTAGACGGCTTAGCGGGTGGGGTCTCGGCAATTTCCGCAATGACTTTATTTTTCTTAAGCATTGCCCGTTTCGTTAATCAGCCAGAAACTGCTCTTTTGGCGCTTATCTTGGCCGGGGCTATTTTTGGCTTTCTAATGTTTAATTTGAACCCCTCCAGAATTTTAATGGGCACATCCGGGAGTATGTTTTTAGGTTTTATGCTGGCCACAATTGCAATTATTTCCGGCGGGAAAATTGCCACTGCCGCACTTGTTATGGGCCTCCCCTTGCTTGATTTTGTCTTTGTAATTATTAGACGACTTAAAGAAGGCCAACCGATTTGGAGAAAGGACAAGCGTCATCTTCACTATCTTCTTGAAAAACGCGGCTTTTCTGTTCGTCAGATTATAATTTTCTATTATTTAATTGCTGGCATTTTTGGCATTGCCGCGCTTTTAACCCAAAGCTTTGGCAAGTTTGTTTTGCTGGGGTTTTTAATTGTGCTCGGACTTGTAATTTGGAAATTTACTTTAAAAAGCTACTAGCGCTGAAAAACGACGTCGTTAACGACGTCGTTTTTCAGCAAAAAACCATTTGCTATTTGCCGGTTTTTGTGCTAAAATAAAAGCACTTTAGTTTATTTACTAAAGATATAAATAAATTATTCGCCGAAGATTGTAAGTGAGAAAAGAAAAAACTTCATTTATAAATCTATGACTAAAAAAGCTCAAAGATATATTGTCACATCGGCCCTTCCGTATGCAAATGGCGATCTTCATATTGGCCATATTGCTGGTGCATATTTGCCGGCAGATGTTTTTGTCCGCTATTTAAGACTAAAAGGCCAGGACGTGATTTTTATCTGCGGGACCGATGAGCACGGCGTGCCCATTACAATTACCGCAGAAAAAGAAAAAAAGACGCCCAAAGAAGTTATTGATTATTATTATAAACGCCAGGGCAGGGCATTTAAAGGCCTTGGAATTGAATTTGATATTTTTTCACGCACCTCAAAAAAAATTCACCATAAAACAGCACAGGATTTTTTCTTAAAAATTTTAAATAAGGGCTATATTACAAAGAAGAAAGAAAAGCAGTTTTATTGCAGAAACTGCAAGCGCTTTTTGCCAGACCGCTACATTGAAGGAATTTGCCCAGAATGCGGCTATGAGTATGCCCGAGGTGACCAATGTGAGCAGTGCGGCAAATGGCTTTCTCCAGCAGATCTGAAAAGCCCAACCTGCAAGATTTGTGACACCAAAGAGCTTGAAGAGCGAGAAACAGAACACTGGTTCTTTGAGCTTCCAAAATTTGAAAAATGGCTTCAAAAATGGCTGAAAAACAAAAAATCCTGGAAAAGGAATGTTCGCGACTTTTGCCTGAATCTACTAAAAAAGGGCTTGCCTCCTCGGCCAATTACACGGGATTTAAAATGGGGGATTCCCGCGCCCTTGAAGGAGGCAAAAGGCAAAGTGATTTATGTTTGGTTTGAAGCGCCAATTGGCTATATTTCTGCAACCAAGGACTGGGCAGAAAAAACAGGAAAAAAAGATAAGTGGAAAAAGTACTGGCAGGACAAGAAAACAAAACTAGTCCAATATATTGGTAAGGACAACATTGTTTTTCATGCCTTAATCTGGCCAGCGGTTTTAAAAGCATACGGTGGCTTTGTTTTGCCAGCTGATATTCCCGCAAACGAGTTTTTAAATATTAAAGGTGAGAAGCTTTCAACAAGCAGGCATTATGCTGTTTGGGTTTTGGATTACCTTAAAAATTTTAACCCCGACTCTTTAAGATTTTATCTGGAATTAAACGCGCCAGAGACAAAAGACGCTGATTTCACTTGGAAAGATTTTCAGGAGACAAACAATAAAATCTTGGCAAATATTTTAGGCAATTTTGTAAACCGGACTGTTAGTTTTGTGAACAAAAACTTTGGCGGAAAGGTCCCTGCTTTTAAAAATTTAAGCGCTCAAGATAAAAAAACGCTTCAAGCAAGAGAAAAAACAGCCGGCAAAATAGCCGTTCATCTTGAAAAATACGGGGTCTCAAAGGCAGTTAAAGAATTTATTGCGCTTGCCAAACTCGGCAACCAGTATTTTGACCAGCAAAAACCTTGGGAAACAATAAAAACCAAAAAGCAAGACGCGGCCAATGCCCTTTATGTTTGTCTAAATATTGTTTACTCTTTGGCTGTCATTGGCGCGCCGTTTCTGCCATTTACTTCTCAAAAGATTTTAGACCAGCTTAATATTAAAAAAGATTTAAGCGAGCTTCGGTGGGCTGATGCAGGTAAGCTTTTAAAAGCAGGCCAGAAAATCAAAAAGCCGGAAATAATTTTCCGCAAAATTGAGGACAAGGAGGTTGAGAGAGAAGAGAAAAAACTTCAAAGATAATTTTGGCAGGAATTTCTTTTCAAAAGCACGCAGCTGACCCAGTATTATTTAGGCAATTTTGTATTTCTGGATAAGCCAGCTGCTTTAATTTCGGCGCATCAGAAACCCATATTTGTAAAAACGTCTAAATAAATGCGCCTCAATAAGGTCTTGAAAAGAAATTCCTGCCAATTTTTGTGTTTGATCTTATTTTGTGATATAATAAAAGGGCTGAAACCAAAAATGAAAAAAGAAATTTACCCTGTTAAATGGCTGTATTGGCCAATTTTCTAAATTTTCATAAAATTTAGAAAATTATTTAACAGGGTAAAAAATAAACATGAAAAAGGAGATAAAAAACAATAATATTGCTTGGGTTGACATTAGAAAACCCAATGAGGAAGATTTGTCAGGCTTGGCAAAGAAGTATCATTTTCATCCGCTTCATCTTGAGGAATGCGTGACTCCGACTTATCGTTCTGGCATTGAAGAGCATGAAGAATATCTTTTTATTGTTTTTCACATCCCTTATTATTCCCCGACGCTGCAGACAACAAAAAGTGTTGAGCTTGATATTTTTGTAACTCCTGATACAGTTATTACAGTTCATAAAAAGCCCGTGCCGCCAGTTGACGAGCTTTTTAATTCCTGCCAGATTCATGACCAGGTGAGAGAAAAGAATTTTAGCGGTGAGGTCAGTTATCTTTTATACCAGATTTTGACAAAAGTACTTGATTCTTATTTGCCAAAACTTCGTCATATTTCCGAACACATTGATGAGATTGAGGATAAAATTTTTAAGGGCTGGGAAAAAGAAATGGTGGAAAAGATTTCTTTGGTGAGGCGCGATATAATTGATTTTGGCAAAGTAATTTTTCCCCAAGAAGAAATTTTCCGGCGGCTAATTCAAATTAAGGGGCAATTTTTTCGGCCTTATGATAAAAAATATTTTTATAATGCTTATGTTTTATATCAACGGGCGCGCGATCTTTTAAATAATAATATGGAAATGATTGAAGCATTGAAGGACACGAATGACTCGCTTTTAACTCATAAGTTAAATCAGCTTATCAAGGTTTTAACCATTATTTCCGCGATTTTCCTGCCGTTTACTTTTATTACTTCTTTATATGGGATGAATTTCGGAAAAGGGCTTCCTGCTTGGGCTTCAAATATTATCTCAAATCCAATGTTTTTTAGCGGTTTAGTTGTCTTTTTTATTGTTGCAATGCTGATCTTATTTTTGATTTTTAAACGAAAGAGGTGGTTGTAGATTAGATAGACAACAAGAAACAAATTGCGCCAAAAAATCCGCCAAACTAAAAGGGCGGATTTTTTGGCGCAAAAAGAAAAGCCCCAAGAAAAGAGTTAATTTTTTTTGGGGCAGGACAAGAGGGTTTTAACCAAGTTGCCGCATTTCGTCAAGTATTTTTTCTTTTGTTAGATTGAGCATTGCCTTGACTTTTTCCTGAAGCGAGGGAA
>CAZYLA010000048.1:0-6221 GCA_964648435.1 uncultured Candidatus Saccharibacteria bacterium | reverse complement strand
ACTTGATTTGCTACAAGACCAATGGTTCGCGGGAGCATTAATTTCCCAATCCGCAAAAGACCTGGATGGGTAATTTTTAAAATCGGCTGATAACGAAAACCAAGAGCAAAAACACTTGGAAGTTGGACTAAAAGATGTAAAAGGGCACCCAAGGCAACTCCCCAGGCAAGCCCGGGAATTCCCAAAAGCGGCACTAAAAACAAAATTCCCAAGATAATCCCTAAGTTATAAGCAACCGGTGCTAACGAATAAAAGAAAAATTTTTTAAAAACACTTAAAATGCTCGAAAAAAGATTACTTAAGCCTAATAAAAAAGGGCTTAAAAACATAATCCTTGTCAAAAGAATTGTCTCGGCTAATTTTGCCTCATCAAAGCCAGGTGCAATAAGCTTAACCAACCACGGCGCTAGTAGAAAAAGAATTATACAAATAAGAATTAAACAAATTGAAAGAAAATTCAAAAGAATATTAGCAAGCTGCCATGCTTCTTTTTTGCCATTTTCTCTTTTTAAATAGCTTGTAAAAACCGGGATAAAAGCAGCTGAAAGCGTTCCTAAAATTACAAGATTATAAACAAAGTCAGGAATGCGAAAAGCAGCATAGTAAGCATCTAGAACATCACCTGCGCCGAAGTTTGCAGCAAGGAGGCGGTCTCGAAAAAGCCCTAAAATCCTGCTGCTGAGCGAAAAAAAGGCAATAATAAAAGCTGCTCGGGCAATTGTAAAATGATTCTGCTTTTTTAAAAAATTGACGAGTTTAAAAACCACTTAATTATAATTATCAATTACCAATTATCAATTACCAATTTTCAATTTTCAAATCCCGCAATACTGCGGGATAGCGGCAAAGCTAATATTGGAAATAAGGTTTTCTCAAGGAAATCATGGGAGGGTTATTATATTAAAAGGAAACGAGTAGTGGTAATTGAAAATTGAAAATTTATTTTGTTATTACTATCCCAAAGTACTTATCTCTATTAAGGGACGTTTTTATTATGACTTTATCGTCTAAAACGTGCATTCCTTCACCATGGTGCCATTTTACTTCGGTTCTTGGAGGCAGTTCAAGGGTGCTTTCAAATTGAGCTTCTTTGGCGCCAGCTTGTTTTTCTAAAAGCAAACTGTATGCCTCGGCATTCTCTAAAAAACTGTCAAAAGAAATTTTAAAAGGAAGTTCATATTTTAAAGTTACTACTGATTCTTCTTTTGGCGGCGTTGCCACCCAGCCGCTAAAGACTGTTTTCCCAGCCTCTTCACCTCTCCAAACTTTTTTATCCTGAATTTTCTCTAAAGTGCTTTCAAGCCGGACAATGTCCTCGTCGCGCTTAAAACCTGCAAACTTTTTTTCGCCGATATAGTCTGGAATCTCGCTTTCTGCTACAAAGCCGCTTGCGTCAAGAAGCCGCGTCCCGCTTGGGACTAAAACACGCAAATAATTATAGTTTGTTTTCTTGTGCCAATTTTCAGCATCACTTAGCTCAAACTGATTCTCTTCACTGCCCAGATGCTTTCTTTTAATAATTACTTTGTCAATGACTCGACCATCATCTTCAATCTTTACATGATGATAAATTTTGTCTTCCATTAAAAAGTCAGTTTTATGACCGCCAATATTGCTGTTGACCACCATTAGAAAATCTCTTTCTGTTTCCAGAACCTCTCCACTAAAATTGTGTCTCGAAACAAACTCCTGGGCTTCTTCATCGTTAAAGAAAAGCAGAAGATGCTTTTCTTTTAAACTTTCGTCTAACACCCGTAAAACTTCCGGCCATTTCTCTGCAGGGAGGGAAAAAACCTTATCTAGAAGTAGGGGTGTTAAATCAGTCAGGATTTTCTTAGGCTGACTTTTTTCTTCGCTAAAATCCGTCTCAATCTTTGATTGGGTTATTTCAACAAAATTATTACTGTCAACCTTGACACCGTGTCCCGACACTTCAATTGGGCCAGTTAGGTTAAGGAGCTTCTCAATTACGCTGGGCGTCATTGCAATAATGCCGTCAACTGTTGGCCCCCCGGTTTTTTCATAAAACCAAGAAATTTTTTGAGCAGTGACTGGAAAATCGCAAAACCAGTTAGCATCACGCATATGCCAAGAATTGTCAATTTTTTGAATTGGCGCAGGAGGAACAATTTTTTCAAAAAACTGACCATCAGGATTATAAATATCATCAACAAAAATCTTCTTAACACTTCCTCTATCCACATCAATCACGCCATAAGAGCCAATGAAACCACCGGTCGCTCTTGCCTCGTGGTTGTTTTGAAAAACAAAAAGATATTTTTTGGCATAGTCATCACCTAAAATCATCAATAAAGCATTAAAATAATCCAAGAGCATTCCTGTGTTTTTGCTTAAAAGAGGTAATTTTTCTTTAAGCTCTGCTGCCTTGGGTTGAACTTCTTCAGGAAGAGCACTAATCTTAACTTTTGAAAGCGCTTCAGTGGCCTTCTCAAGTTCTAGGCCTGCTGCCTCAAGTTCACCTTGGCTATTTTTAATCTCTTCAGTTAAAGAGCTTTTTCCGCCTTTTTCCTTAAAATAAGAAGAGGGTTTTTCTTCTAAAAATGGCTCAAGACCAACAAGAAAATGTTCTCCTGCCCTAGAAATACTTTCCCCTGCTTCTAATAAATACGCTCCTGAGGAAGCCTTGTTGCTAATAGGCATGTGTTTCAAAACGAAAAAAAGAATCTGACCGGCTTCAGCTGATATTCTACTTGCTTCTTCAAAAGAAGAAGCCGCTGCCTGAAAATCCTTGCCCGCACTTTCAAAATCAGCATTTTCAGCTGACTCTCTTGCTTTAAGAAGATGTTCATAACCCTCCTGGGCCTCTACCATTACTTTATCTTTAACCTGAATACCTCTTTCTATATACCCACAAAGCGGAAAGAACAAACTAATTATAACTAAAGTAGCTGCAAATCTAAAAAGAGGGTGGAACCAATAAGAAAACGGAGTGGGACTTAATTTTTTTAGAAATTCTTCAAAAGAAAAAGCTTTGACTCTGACCTTTTTATTAAGGGGAATAATTTTTTTTTCAAAAGCAAGACCCTCGTCAAAGAATTCTTCTTTTGGAAAAGAAACTGTCTGTGCTTTCAAGCGGCTAAAAAACTCTCTCTGAAAAAGATCAACTGCTTCTTTCTTAGGAATAACAACCCGCTCTCGGGAAATTCTCCGAAGTTTGATAACTGGCTCTGTTAATCCTGGTGGTTTTATATCGTAAGTTTTCATTTAGTTGTCTCTTTCCCCAAGGACTTTCTTTTCAAGACCGCATTGGAGGCACATTAGGTAGAGTGTAAATTTAGATTATGAGACCGCATGTGCCGAAAATAGAGCAGCTGGCTTATTAGATAAACTTTTTTAACTAATATAAGCTATGCCAACTGCGTGCTCTTGGAAAGAAAGTCCTTGGGGAATAATTACATACTTAAACTTCTATAAATATTTAGAGTTTCTTTGGCCATTTTTTTCCAACTGTATTTTTTTACTTGAGAAAGTCCTTTTTTTTCTAAATTGCTCTGAAGCTCCTTATCGCTTTTCACTCTTTTCATTAAAGCAAGTAATTCGTCGATGTCTTTAGGGTTAAAGAAAAGTGCGGCCCTATCTAAAATCTCAGGCAAGGAGGCGGCGCGAGAAGAAATTACTGGTGTGCCAGCAGCCATTGCTTCCAAGGGTGGCAGGCCAAAACCTTCGTAAAGTGAAGGGAAGATAAAAGCAAGAGCGCCTTGATAAAGGCAAACCAGATCTTTGTCGCTAATCTTTCCAGGAGTAATTATTTGATTTTGCAAGGAGAGTTTTTTTATTAAGATATCAACTTCTTTGTATTCTGGATCTTTTTCGCCAACTAAAACGAGTCTTTCTTTTTTAGAAAATTCCTCTTGGTATCTTTTAAAGGCCTTTAAAAGCACGGGCAAATTCTTATGGTTGCGAAAAACGCCAACGTAAAGAAAATAGGAAGGGGTAATTTTGTATTTTTGGAGAACTGCTCTAATTTCGTCTTCACTTTTTTTCTCCAAATATCTCTTCTCTACTCCTTCGTAAATGACTTTGATTTTTTCTGGCGGGACCTCTAAATATTTAATTAAATCTCTACGGGTATTTTCTGAAACTGCAATAATTTTTAATGCTTTTTTAACGACCTTGTGAATCACGAATTTATAGGCAACCCGGTGAATTGCTCTTTTCATTTTTTGGCCTGGAAAGAGATACGGAATAAGGTCATGAATGGTCACTACAAAAGGCTTTTCATAAATAACCGGAAAATTAAAATGGGAAAAATGCACTAAGTCACAATGTGCTTTTTTAATCTGCCAAGGAAGAATGAGTTGTTCGGAGAAAGAGTAATAGGAGCCTCCCACCAAGAATTTCTCAAAATTCTTGGTGGGGGGCTCAAAATCCTCAAAGTCATCCTCACCCAAAAAAATGACATACTGGTTTTTATGATCAACCTTTGAAAGTTCAGAAATCAAGTTCCTCACATACCGGCCAATTCCGCTCCAACTATATGTTCTTGCATCAATCCCGATTTTCATAATGAACTACATTAGATAACTAAAACTGCTATTTTTGACAAATAGCCTCGTTCTTTTGTTTTATTATAACATAAAACAAACCCAAAGCTCAAAAAAGCTAAAAGTCAAAACTTAAAAATTAAAAAGATTTTAACGCTCCAGAATTCTCTGGACCATTGGACTATTTTAATTTAACGTCAGTAAAAACAGCGAGTTTTGTGATTTTGAAGTCATTTTTCCATATCGCCGTATTTCCATATTCAATGATTTCCATGAATTCTATTCCAAAGTGCAACATTTTTCTTTCTGATTGAATACTTCATAAGGAGTTAAATAGTTTAATCTCTTGCGCGGTCTATGGTTTAATAATCTCTCTGCTCTTTGAACCTGTTTCGGGGTTATTGTAGCAAAGATAGTCTTTTTAGGAAAGAACTGCCTCAAAAAGCCCATTAACATTCTCATTACATCCTCTTTCCCAAGAATGGTAGGGATAAGCAAAGTAGATGTCTGTCTTAAGCACTTTTTGAGTCATTTCGTGCTCTGCAAATTCAGACCCATTATCATAGGTAATTGTGTGTCTCTTTTCTTTAGGTATCCTCTTGAATCTCCTCACGGTTGCTTCTCTGGTGAGTTCAGCTAGAGCCCTTTCTATCTTGTCAGCCAGAAGGTATCCGGATCTTCTTTCTAAGTGAGTCAGAATAGCTGGTTTTCGATCCTTCCCAAAAACAGTGTCTCCTTCCCAGTCTCCCACTCTCTGTCTTTTTTCAACTATTTCTGGTCTTTCATCAATTCTTCGCTTTTTAAGCTCTTCTCGCTGTTTTTCGCGAATCTTAGTCCCGTATCTCCTTCTATATTTGCCTTTCTGGCACCTTAGATACTTAACCAAATCCTTCCTTTTGTGGTAGATAAACTTGTAGATTGTGTCTTTGCTAACATGCCTGGTTTTATCATCAGAATATTCGTTTCTTAACCTTCCTTTAGATTTATTCCGGAGACCAGAGTTCCTTTAGCTTCTTAACAATGTATCTTCTTAAGAACTTGTTATTCTCAATCTTCCTGAACCTTGAATTGGCTTTAATTCTTCTTTCTTTAGCAAGCCTATTGGCTTTCCTTACGTAGTACCTACTATTATTGGAGCCTTTGCCTTTTTGATATTCTCGCCAGATGGTTGTCCTGTCTTTCTTAAGCTGTTTGGCAATGTTTTTCTTCTTTATGTTCGCTCTTAAGAGAGCGGCTAACTCATTTCTCTGTTCTTTGGTAAAATGTTTGTAGGGCATGTCATCCTCGCTAATGGTTAATGTTGTTCTACTAACCATTTTAGCTAAAGATGGCTGCCCTTTTGAAATATTTGGATGTTGCACTTCGGAGTAGAATGTACCGGAAAAGGCTTGACATTTATTTGATAATGTGCTATATAGAACTCAGCGCAACTGGCCAGGATTTTGCAGTTTAAATGTGCTTGGCGGGAGTGCATTTAGATGGTCAATCTTGGTCAAATCAAGAAAAAGGAGGCAAAGTATGTCTAAACCATCCGTAAGGCAACTTTGCGAGCTCTTCAGGGGAATCGCTGAAGGGAGAATTTCAGGAGAAGCGGTCCAAGAGCTCCTTGAACAGGCTTGGGAACTTGCTACCCTCCAGCTATTTAAAAAAACGCTGGTTTTGGCTCGAAAGACAGCGCTGGAAATCAGTGATGGCTGCTGGAAAGCTAAGGCATTA
>CAZYLA010000047.1:0-6946 GCA_964648435.1 uncultured Candidatus Saccharibacteria bacterium | reverse complement strand
TTTCCATGTCAAAATTTTGGGCCTGGGAAAGGGTTTTTCTAAAAACAAAAGAATGAAGGCCCGATTTTTTTTGCATTTCAGTCTCGGTCATTCCTTTACCAAGCAAGCCTCTTACTTTTAAGATATTTCGAAACTGATAAGCAATCATACCACGGAGATAACCTTCTGTGTCGCCTTTTTGAAGATGTTCATGAAGATAAGAAAGCGCGCTTTTTTTATCCTTTGCTCCCAAGGCATCGATTGTTTTAAAAATATATGGCTCTACTTTCTTCTGAACCAAGAGCCCGATATCTTCTTTTTTTATTTCTTTTTTGCCACAAAAAGCAACAAGTTTATTAATCTCATTATTTATCTGAAAAAGATTACTACCAACTGAAGCGGCTAAATAAGAGGCTGCTTCTCGAGATATCTTCCCGCCTTTTTCTTCAACTTTTTTTAAAACCCAAGCAAGAAGTTGCTTTCTTTCAAAAAAATTGAATTCTTTAGAGACCGTGGCTCTCTTAAAAAGTTCTTTAAATAAAATATCATTCCTATTCACTTTTCCTGTTTCAATAAATAAAGCGGTATTCGCAAATCTTTTTTTATCCTTAAGGTAATTCCTAAAATTATTCTTGAGATCTTCCCTGCCTTCTATAATTAAATTTTTAATAATCACAAGGCGGCGGCCAAACAAAAATGAAACTGACTCAAGAGCGCTTTTTACTTTTTCAAAATCTACGTCTGGCAATTCAAAACGAGCAATCTCAGCATTTCCACCATACTTTTTTAAAAAACGCTTTTTTACTAAATCGGCTTCCTCTTTTATTTGATATGTGTCTTCGCCGAAGAGAAAATAGATCATGCATTCAACTAATATTTATTCTAAATTTTAAAACTCTGTATCCAAAAATTGTATTATAAAACTCAAAATCCAGCTACTCGTTCCTTTGCAACACAAAAACCCTTTTTTGATTTCTATAGGAAAGTTCGGCTGTTTTCTGACATCCCCAAAATCAAGTCCAAAGTCCAAAATCCAAAATATTTATTTTTTTGAAATTTGGATTTTGAGTTTTGGATTTGACCCCGAACCAATCCTCAACTAAAGTTTCGGATGGTACGGGGCGAGCGGTAATTGAAAAAACTTTCATATTGGGTACACTCGCCCCGTAGTTAAATCCCGAAGGGATTTATACTACTGGGGTTTGACATTTGTCATTTGGATTTAATAATGCCTGCTTATATCTCACGGAAGGCGCTCTAGATTATTCTATCAACTAAGTGCCTGGAGTCCAAACCACATCCTTATACGGTTCAATTACCTCGATCCAAATTTGGCCAGGCACAAACTTTATTTCTGCCCCATCTTGATCATAGAAATAAAGCTTGCTCTGCTTATGAATGATGTCTTTTTTCCAAGTGCCTTTAATAACTCCTCCATTTTGATAAATCTCTGCGACACCTTCACCTTCAACATCGACCTCATTATAGGCCTCACCAGGTTTTTTAAGTCGCTGATCAGCTCTCATTACAACTATATTTTTAGCAGTAATTCTCTTGCCATTATTAAAGTCTGTGTCTGGAATACCGCCCCAAATTCTTAAATAAGAATTAGTGTTTTTATCATACTCGTACTCAACCCGCATACTTCCAGGATAGCCAATAACGAGCCGACCACCATTTGGCCGATTCTCTAAAGGGACCTCGTCACCATGAGGATAGCCTTCAAAACGACTTTCTTCTCGATAGCCAAGCTTTTTTGCTGCTTCGCGGAGCCGGCTCATTGAAGTAAAGCCATTATAAGGCGCAGGAAGATTTGACTTTCGCCAATAAGCATTATAAGGATTCTGAAGGGCGTCAATGTTATCAGTAATCGCGTTTACATTTGGATCTAACCTTAAGAAATTTAAAGCATGGTAAGAACCGCCCCAGTGCGCAAAAATCGCGTCAAACCCTAAAGCAAGCCAGATATAATCATGACGGGCACTCCTAATCGAACCGATTTCTTTAGGTTCTCCACAAACGTAAACTGCCATCAGCCGCGTCACGTCATTAACTAAAACCGGCATTTCAATAACGAGATCTGCTTCAGATAATCCCGAAAGTGGCCGAGTAATCTGGTCACTTGCCACCATTACTGCCACGGGCCGCTTATCTGAATTTTTACACTTAATTCCTGAAATTGGGCTAGTATCGCCAAATTCTATCATATTGCCACTAAGTGGCAGTTCTCCTCCTCCTTTCCCTAACCTTCTAATCGTCTCAGGTATGACTTTCTCAACCAAAGACCGATCTGCAAAAATAATAATTAAAAGAATAATTATCGCGGCAAAAATTATAATAAGGATTTTTCGCTCTTTTAAAAATTTCATAAACTTGTTTTGTTCTGATGTTTTTTTTGGCGGCGGTACTCCACCTGCAGGCGGCGTACCGCCGCCAGCTGGCGCTTCAGAAGGCTCTTTTTTTAACGGCTCTTTTGGATTTGCATTAATACCGTCAATTTTGTTTTTTTGTTCCATAAATATATATTGTTAATTGCTTTTCTTTTGGCACCTTGGACAAAAAAAGGTGCTTCTACCACCTATAGTAATCTTGGCAATTCTTGTCCCGCAGCGACTGCACGACTCGCCTGCTTTTTGATAGGCATTAAGTTCTTTTTCAAAGCCACCTTTTTCACCAAAAGCATCAACATATTGGTTAACACTCGCGCCTTTTAGTTTAATTGCTTTCTTTAAAATTGCTAAAGTTGCTCTGTAAAGCGCTAATTTCTCCTTTTCATTTAGATCTTCAACCTTTCTTTCCGGATGAATTTTTGCTTTCCATAAAATCTCACTGGCATAAATATTGCCAACGCCCGCAATCACTTTTTGATTCATCAAAAATTTCTTTACGACGCCGCGGTGCTTTTCAATTATATCTAAAAACTTTTTAAAAGTGAATTCTTTTGAGAGGGGATCAATTCCAAGCTCTTTTATTGCTGGCAGCTCAAACATTTTTGTTTTCGGCACTAAACGCACCCAACCAAATTTCCTCAAATCCGCAAACCGAAGCTCTTTTCCCTTTGAAAGTTTAAAAACAATGTGAGTATATTCATCTTCTTGCGCTCCCTGCTCCCGAACAAGAAGGCGCCCAGCAATTTTCAAATGAAAAACAAGATTCTGACCACTATTTAGATTGATGATTAAAAGTTTTCCTTTTCTTTCAATCCCGATAATCTTCTTCCATTTTATCTCTTTTTTAAAATCTTTCAAAGTCTTTCCTTGAATCATTTTTGGAGTGTCGGTCGCGACATCTAAAATCGTACATCCTTTAATGCTCTTTTGAAGCCCCCTTTTAATTGTTTCTACCTCTGGTAATTCTGGCATAATATTAAAATTAAAGTATCGTGCTTCGCGCGATGAATTTTTATAAATAGAAATTTAATTTTTCTTGTTCACCCCAATTTTTCCCGCTAAAAAGATCTACTCTTAAAGGCACACTAAGCTTGCAAATGTTTTCCATTATACTTTTAATTTCTTTGGCATAAAATTCTAATTTTATTTTTGGGATTTCAAAAACAAGTTCATCGTGAACCTGAAGAATCATTTTAATGTCAGGATTTTTCTTAATGATTTTATTATGAATCTTGATCATTGCTAATTTAATAATATCAGCTGCCGTACCCTGAATTGGGGTATTAATGGCCATTCTCTCAGCGGCCGCCCGAATCATTTGTCGCTCTGCATTAATATCAGGCAACGGCCTTTTCCGGCCAAAAATTGTCTTAACATAGCCGAATTTGCGGCTGCTTTTTACAACATTCTCAACATAACTCATAATTCCTTGGTAATCTTTTTTATATTCTTCAAAAAATTCCCGGGCTTTTTCTTGAGAAACTCTGGCCGATGAGGCAAAACTTTTCATCCCCATACCATAGAGAATACCAAAATTAAGGGTTTTAGCGCTACGCCGCATCTCCGGAGTTACTTTCTGGAGAGGAATATTAAAGATTTCCGCTGCAGTGCGACTGTGAATGTCTTCGCCTTTTAAAAAGGACTCTCGCATTTTTTTATCCTTAGCAATGTGGGCCGCAATTCGAAGTTCAATCTGAGAATAGTCAGCTGACAACAGCTCATTACCCTCTTCGGCAATAAAACTTTTCCTAATGTCATTTCCAAGGTCAGTCCGAATTGGAATATTTTGAAGATTAGGTTCAGAGGAAGAAAGCCGGCCAGTTGCAGTAATTGTCTGATTAAAATTTGTGTAAACCCTACCTGTTTTTTCATCAACTAACTCGGGTAATGCCTCAAGATAGGTATTATTAAGTTTTGAAAGTTCGCGGTGCTCAAAAATAAGATCAACGATCCTATGCTTGCCTCTTAATTTTTCAAGTTCAGAAGCTGCTGTTGAATAGCCGGTTTGAGTTCTCTTGATATCTTTAGAGTTGATTTTAAGTCGGCTAAACAAAATTTCTGAAAGCTGCTGGGTTGAATTAACATTAAACTCTGTGCCCGCAATTTTATAAATTCTCCTCTCTAAAGATTTTATCTGGCGCTTGACTTTAGTAGATAACTTCTTTAAAAAATTACTGTCAATTTTTACGCCAGTAAGCTCCATGTCTGCTAAAACCCACAACAGAGGCATTTCAATCCCGAAAAATACTTTATCTAGCCCTTCTTTTCTTATTCTTTTTTCTAAAATATTTTTGAGCCGCAAAGTGATATCTGCGTCTTCGCAAGAATAAAGGACAATTTTTTCAAGCTCAACATCTTTCAGAGAAATTTGATCTTTACCTTTTCCAATAAGCTCGTCAATCTTAATCATCTCATAGCCAAGCTCAGAAAAAGCAAGTGAATCAAGATCATGGGCCCGGCTCCCAGGATTCAAAAGATAAGAAGCAAGCATCGTGTCAAAGAAAATTCCTTTTAAGTTAATGTTGTTTTGCCTGAGAACTTTAATATCAAATTTCAAATTATGGCCTGATTTTAAAATTCTTGGGTTTTGTAAAACTGGTTTTAAGATTTTTAAAAATTTTTCTCGATTAGGTGTTAAATCAACGTAAAAAGCCTGCTTTTCTCTAAAAGAAAAAGAAATGCCTAAAAACTCAGTGTGACGCACATCTAAATCGCTCGTTTCTGTATCAAGAACAAATCCCCGCTGTTTTTTAAGAGTCACTACTAATTTTTTAAGCTCTTTCTCACTTTGAATAAGTTTATAATTCTCAGGTAACTTTGTTTTCTTAAGATGAAAAAGGTCTTTTTGAATTAATTTTGATTTTCTTTCTGTCTCGGGAATTCGAGAAAGCAAACTTTTAAAGCCAAGTTCTTGAAGAAGCTTAACAACGTGATTGCGGTCATAATCCCTTAAGGTACATTTTTTAAGCTCAAATTTAAGAGGGATATTTTGTCTAATTTTAACAAGTTTTTTACTTAGGAAGGCATTCTCTTTACCCTCTTTTAATTTTTCTTTTAAGGAAATGGGTTTAATTTTATTAAGATTTCTATAAACCTCTTCTATACTGCCGTATTTCTGAATTAATTTAGCAGCTGTCTTTTCGCCAATACCCTTGACGCCAGGAATGTTGTCAGAAGGATCACCTCTTAGGGCTTTAAAATCAACAAGCTGGGCAGGACTGATACCAAAGCGCCTTTTTATTTCTTTGGTATTATAAATAAAAGTGTCACTAATACCTCGCTTAAAGGTGTAAACTTCAGTATTGCTATCAACCAGTTGAAGGACATCCAAATCCCCCGTAACAATTACGCTTTTTAAATCTTTCTTCTTTTCGATCTTTTTACTAATTGTGCCAATAATGTCGTCTGCTTCAAACCCCCTCTTTTGTAAAATCGGAACATTAAAAGCACGGACTAATTCTTTAATCCGTGGAATCTGGTCGTAAAGCTCTTGCGGCGCCTTAATGCGTGTTGCCTTATACTCTTTATAAAGCTTATGCCGAAAAGTCGGCCCCTTTAAATCAAAAGCAGCTAAAATATATTTTGGCTTGATATCTTTTAAAACTTTTAAAAGCGTAGAGGTGAAACCGTAAACCGCATTTACTTGCTCCCCGGAAACTGTTGTTAAAGAAGGTAATGCGTGGAATGCTCGGTGAATTAAAGCATTAGCGTCAATCAGAACGATTTTGTCCCGCACCTTTTTTGAAGGCCTAACTTTCTTGTATTCCCCATCTTCACTTAAAAAGGTGCGGGGTTTATCCTTGTTCTTAATCATAAGCTTTAGTTTATTATAGCAAATTTTAAGCAAAAAATAAAGCCCTAGAAAAAGCTTTCTAGGGCCTTTGTGACGGCCAAACATAGGCAGGCACCGTCCCAGCTTCTTGTTTTGTAAGGAGAAGACCAGAAACCGTAACTTGGACAGCCACATTCTTAAAATCCGCTTTATTTCTTGAGAGGAACAAGCACCCCTTAAAGGGCCATGTTCCTCTAGAAATACGGAAATAGAGAAGAACCTCGACGATCTCGCGAGCACTCATTAGCCTTATTAGCTCTCCAGAATCCTTCTCTAATCTTTCTTCCCAGTCGCTATCAAAGCGAAGTGGCCTTTTAGCGACGAGAAACCAATATGATGGCTCTGACAGAATGTTGGCAAAATCATAGGTCTGCCAACTCCAAGAAGTTGATAGGAAGAGCTCACGAAACTTATCAAAGAGATCTCTCAATGTCAAACTCAACATGGGGAACAAAAAATACTTCTTTGGATCAACCCCATCAAGTGTAGGCATCTTCCCCGGAAAATAACCTCTACCTCCTTTCTTTCTTCGCCAGAAGAGAGCACGCAATTCATCAAAAGACACAATATCACGCTCAGAACCCTTTTCTCCAAACAGATTTGGCAGCTCGAGTTCCATAATATCTCCCCCTGTGTTCTCAAGTTGCTTCCAATATAGCACAAAATTTAAGTTTTGTCAAGAACGCGCGCTTGGGTATACTAAGGGAAATGGTACAGATATAGTATTATGAAAACAGTTAATATT
>CAZYLA010000046.1:0-7061 GCA_964648435.1 uncultured Candidatus Saccharibacteria bacterium | reverse complement strand
GAGAACCAGTTAACATTTTTAAGAAAACGAGTAGCTTCTATACAACTATTTTCTAAAATCAATCAATTACTTCAGAAAGAATTTTTTCTTCCAATTTTCTCATCTTAAAAGCTTCTTTTCTGGTCTTGTGATTATAGCCAAGGATGTGTAAGAAACCATGAACGAAAAGCAAGATTATCTCTTTTTTAAAAGAAGAACTAGCTTCTTGTGCCTGTTTCTTAGCCATTTCTGCGGAGATAAATATCTCGCCGATGACATCCTCCATCACTTGAAAATGCTTATCCCTTCCTAAAAAACTAAAGGTCAAAACATCAGTTGCCCGTTCTTTTTGCCGATAGAGTTTATTGATTTTTTTTATCTCTTTATTGTTAACAATAACAACACTGAGGTTCTTGCGAATTCTTTTCTTAGTAATCTTAAGAGTGTTTTTAAAAGCCTTTTCTATTAAATGGGGAGAAATTTTAAAACGAGTTTTATTGGTTACAAAAACAGTCATTTTATCCCGCTGCCCTGCACTTTACTGAGAAAGAAGATCGTTAGGGGCTGGCTTTACCGGGTCATGGCCGGCATTAACTTCTTCCCCATCTTTGTAACCATCTTTATCAGTGTCAGGGTCATAGGGGTTGCTATTGTATTTTGCTTCATCAGCATCGCCAAGTCCATCGCCGTCACTGTCAAGCTGTCCTGGCCCAAGAGGATCATAACCAGCTACTACTTCTTCACCGTCTTTATAACCATCGCCGTCTGTATCTGGATTTGTAATGTCAGTTCCCCAAATCTCTTCTTCTTCTTTGTCAGTAAGACCATCGCTGTCAGCGTCCCTCTCATCCTCAATTACCGGTGTTGACTCTTCTACTTCTTCTGTAACTGGCTCCTCTTCTGACACTTCCTTACCAGTAAAAACTTTACTCCAAACAAAGTAGATTCCTCCGCCAACAATAACGACCACCAAAAAGAAAGTCAGAGCAATAAAAACTGCTTTTTTGTGACCGCCACTCACTGGCTTAACAGGCGGCAGAACTCCCGGCGGCGGTGAGGGTGGTTTTGGGATTTCTGGAGGCCGAGTTTCTAATGGAGTTTCCTTTGGAGGTGGAGGTGGTGAAGAAGGAGGACCTTTTGGCTCGGAAGGAGTAGTCGATAGCGGCGTTGATGACGGTGTTGGAGAAGCTTCAGCAGAGGATTTAGCCGTCAAATCCGGCGGTGTTCTTACAGGAACATCTTCGCCTTTTTCTTTTTCGCTTGGTAAATTTGGTGGTGGCTCGCCCACCTCGCCTGAGCGAGCTCCGGCTCGCGATGGCGGGCGTGGCGCACTAACTTTTTCGGAACCACTTCCTCCTGAAAGTGGCGGTGCAAATGGTTTTTCATCAACTTCACCTGGTTTTGGAATATTTTCTTCGGGCATTTATTACGCCTCCTCTTTAATAATTTATTTTAAAAGGTTTTAAGTTATTCACTAATCTTAGAAAGTTCTTTTTTAACAAGTTTGCTTACTTCAGCGCCGTCTGCCTGGCCTCTTATTTTTGGCATCAGTGCTCCCATTACCCGACCAAAATCTCTTTCACTCTCCGCGCCTGTTTCTTTAATTGCCTCCTGGATCATTTTTATAAGTTCCTCTTCTGAAAGTTTCTGCGGCAAATAGCTCTCTAAAATCTCAAGTTCCTTTCTCTCAGTTTCTGTCAAGTCATTCCGACCGCCCTTTTTATAAGCCTCTATTGCCTCTTTTCTCTTTTTAACTTCTCTCGTTATCACCTCAATAATGTCTTCTTTTTTTAAAGCTCTTTTTTTCTCAATCTCGAGATTATGCATCTCTGATTGAAGCATCGTCAAAACCGAACGTTTTAAAACGTCCTTTTCTTTTAAGGCCCTTTTTAAATCCTCTTGAATCTTCTTTTTTAATATCACAGAGTTCACAGAATCTTTTTTAGACACAGAAGTCACAGAACCTCTATGCTCTTTGTGGTTCTTTTCTGTGTCTTTTATGTTACAAATAATAATGGTCTGATGGTTCTATTTTGCCAAGCTTGCGAAGCCTCTCTTTTTCTTTTTGGATTTCTGCCCGACGAGTTGCTTCTTCTTGACGGCGACGTTTACTCTTTGGTCTTTCGAAAAATCGAAGTCGCCTTGCCCGGGCCAAAATTCCACTTCGCTGGACTCGCTTATGAAACCGCCTCAGAAGTGCCTCAGTAGATTCACCTTTTCTTTTCTTAACTTCGACCACATATTTCACCTCCCTTAAAAGCGTTATTTAATAATATTTTCTTAATTATATTCTAACCTAAAAATAATATCCCGTCAAAAAATAAACGAGAGAATTACGAATTAAGAATTATTTGCTAGTAGATGCAAATGAATATGGTCTATCTCTTGTCCCCCTTTTTTACCGCAGTTAAAGACAAGTTTGTAACCCTCAAGTCCTCTCTCTTCAGCAAGTTCTTTCGCCCGCCAAATAAGCTCGGCAATTATTTCCTTGTCACTTTCCTTCATCTTAATAATGCTTTCAATATGTTTTTTAGGAACAATAAGAATATGAACCGGTGCTTTTGGATTGATATCGTTAAAAGCAATTATACTCTCGTCCTCAAAAACAATATCTGCCTTGAGCTCTTTTTTAATAATCTTACAAAAAATACATTCAGACATAATTAAATTTATTAATAGTCAATAGAAAAAACTCGAAAACTCAATTAATAATTAACTATTAGCAATTATATTATATTGATTCTTTTTTTATTCTTTTTTTAAGTTCTTTAATGGCTTTGCCCTGGTCAATAATTTCTTGCATTCCACTTTCCATATTACGGAAAATTACGGTTTTATCAATAGCCTCTTTTTGCCCTATAATTAAACTCCATTTAACCCCTTCTTTGTCTGCAAGTCGAAGTTGTGATTTTATACTATCTTTAGAAAAATTTGCACTCACATTAAAGCCAGCTTCAATAAGTTCATCGTAAAATCTTAAAGCTCTTTTTTTGCCACCATCCCCAATTTGAGCGAGAAAAACATCGGGCTTTTCCTCTTTTATCATTACTTCTTGTCTCTTCATTTCTTCAATTGTCCGCTCAATACCACCAGCAAAGCCGACAGCGGGCATTTCTTTGCCACCAAGCTCTTTAACAAGCAAGTCATAACGGCCGCCCCCACCAAGTGAATTTTGAGAGCTAAAACCCATCACGCCCTTTGGCCAAATTTCAAAAACAGTCTTTGTGTAGTAATCAAGTCCTCTCACAAGTCGGGTGTTTAAATTGTAACCGATGCCAAGCTCGTCTAAATACTCTAAAACTTTCTTAAAATGAATATGGCAATCATCACAGAGATTATCAACCATTGAAGGAGCTCTATTTGCAAGCTGACTGCATTTATCCTCTTTACAATCAAGTAGTCGAAGAGGGTTTGTCTTGAGCCGGCGTTTGCAGTCACGACATAAGCTCCTCGTATGAATTTTATAATAATCTTTTAAAATTTTTATATACTCCGGCCGGCACTTAGCACAGCCAATGGAATTAATCTCTAAATTTAAAGCTTCAAGACCAAATGTCTCGTAAATTCTTAAAACAACTTTAATTAACTCCGCATCGATAAGAGGATCAATCGAGCCAATAACCTCAAGATTAAATTGATAAAATTGACGATAGCGACCCTTTTGGGGCCGGTCATACCGAAACAATGGCCCAATTGCAAAAAGCTTGATTGGCTGAGGCCATTTGTGCATTCCATTTTCGATATAGGCACGGACAATGGAAGCGGTAAACTCGGGCCGGAGAGCATACTCACGACCACTCTTGTCCTTAAAAGTATATAGCTCCTTCTCTACTATATCCGTGTCTGGGCCAACGCCACGTTCAAACAGTTCTCTTTGCTCAAAGATTGGCACGTCAATGCGCTTAAAACCATACAGCTTTGCAATTTCCTCGCTATTTTCTCTGATAAGCTGCCAATATTTTTCTTCTTCTGGTAAAATATCAAAAGTACCCTTTGGTTTTTTCAAGGGAAAGGATGCAGAAGTTCTCCGCAGTGCTCTTTTTACTCTTTTCCTGGTTGGTTTTCTGGAAACTGACTTTCGAGATTTTATTCTTGTCCTTCTGCCTTTTTTTCGAGTTGTTTTTTTCTTTTTAGGCATAAAATTATTTAAATATTAAGTTTTGTATGTTATTGGCTGTTAAAAATTTTTTGGAAACGAAATTTTTTGAAGCCACTTATTATTAAATCCAAATGCCCGCCCGCCTCGCCTTGCTCGCATGGCGGGCGGGTCAAAATCAAGCTACTCGTTCTTTAGAAACGCTAAGAATCGTACTTGATTTCTGTAGGAAAGTTCAACTGTTTTCTGACACCCCTAAAATCAAGCCCAAAGCTCAAAATCCAAAATATTTATTTTTTCTTTTTTTGAAATTTGGATTTTGGGCTTGATTTGACATTTGTCATTTGGATTTGGGATTTTATAATACTATCTCTTTAGATAAAATCGTTTCTTACAGTTATTAATAATTAAGACCAAATTATACCATTCTTACTTCAAATAGCCATATTGAGGCGTTTTAAATAAAGAAAATTCATTAAAAGGAAAAGCTCGAATCCATGCTTTTCCAACAATAAATTCAGAAGGTAAAACACCCCAATTTCTCGAATCCGAGCTAGCAGTTCGATTATCGCCAAGAACAAAATATTCATTCTCGTGAATTTCTCTTTTAAGGTCCCCTGGAGTCTTTATGTCTTTTAAATATTTACTTTCATCAAGTTTAACACCTTCTGGGTAAAGCTCCGAATAAATAAAAACGCTCCCGTTTTTTATCTCAACGGTCTCGCCAGGAAGTCCAACAACTCGCTTTATATAATACTGGCTGGGGTCTAAAGGGCAACGTAGAACAATGACATCACCTCTTTTTGGTGGTGAGAAACGATAACCAAATTCATTAACAATTAGATATTCACCGTCTTGAAAATTCGGTTCCATACTCGTTCCCCTTACAAAAAACGGTTGAATCAGAAAGTAGCGCACCGGAATAATAATAACTAATGAGATAACCGCCACTTTAGCGATTTCCCAAAGAAATAAAATTATAGTCTTTAATGGAGCTTTCATTTTTTAGATTTGACTTCAAAATTAAGATTATGGTACTTTAGATTATAGCACACCCAAAACCAAAAATCAAATATCAAAATGCTTGCCCTCCAATCGCCTGACGGCTCAAGGCGTCTGGCAGGCGGGCAAAATAAAAGATTAAAATTCAAAAAAATACTCAAAAATAATTTTCTTTACATTTTGAATTACATTTTGATTTTATTTTTTAAAAAATATGTTATAATAAAAACAAAAATGGGTATTTTTTCTAAAAAAGACAAAGAACAAATACTTAGTGAAGTAGAAAGATTCAAAAAGATGCAAAATACTGAAGGTAAAAAAACGAAGGGTAGTTTTTTAAAGAATAGCAACAAACCCTTTGGAACCTCGCCAATAAAAGAAAGAATTTCTTTAAAACCCTCTGCCCCTGAAAGAAAACAGCATCATACGTTAAGAAAAATCATTCTTGGAATTGTTGCCTTTGTAATCATCGTTGGCGGCATTTTTATTTATAGGGTGACAAGTGTCGGTCACGACATTTTTTCTAATGGCGGCTCGTTTTGGGGACAAGTTAAAGAATTTATCTTTGGCGATGGTAAAAGTTTAAAAACTGATGAGGGTCAAACTAACATTCTCCTCCTTGGCATTGGCGGCGAGGAGCACAAGGGTGGTAATCTGGCTGACACAATTATGGTTGTGGCAATTAAAGAAAAAGAAAAAAAAGTCGCTGTTCTTTCTATCCCCCGCGACCTCTATGTGAAAGTCCCGGATGAAGATTACTATACTAAAATAAACGCGGTTCACACATATGGAGAACTAAAAAAGAAAGGCAATGGTCCCAAGGAAATGATGAAAATAGTTGAAGAAGTTACGGGCCTCCCAATTCATTACTATGGACGGATAGATTTTATTGCTTTCAAAAAGATCATTGATGAGCTTGGCGGAATTGACATTGATATTGAAGAATCATTTTATGATTACTGGCACCAAATTTCTTTTATGAAAGGAACTGAACATATGGATGGCGAACGCGCCCTTGCTTACGTGCGCGCCCGCTATGTTGAGGGACCAGAGGGCGGCGATATCGCTCGGGGCCGCCGCACCCAGCAAGTTCTTCGAGCTGTTGGCAATAAAGTCGTTCAAATTCCGGTTTGGGATATCAAAACAGTAAACAGCGTTATGGGGACTTTAGGCAACCACGCCAAAACAAACTTGCGCCTTACCCAGCTTAAACATCTTTACGAACTCTCTAAAGAAATTGACCAAAACAATATTATTAATGTGGTTATGGACACCGGGCCAAACGGCATTTTACAAGGGGCCACTGAAAATTTGGGCGGAGAAACCGCTTCAGTTCTAAAAACAAGAACCGGCGATTACAGTGAGATTCAGGAGCTCGCCCAAAACCTTTTTGACCAACCTTCAAGTTTTGATAAAGTAACTCCTAAAGCTCCACCGGTAGAGATAACAGAAAAGGAAAAAGAACAAAAGGAAGAAAAAGCAATTCTTGAAATTAGAAATGGAACAACTATCAACGGATTTGCCGGGAGGGTCTCAACTGTTCTTAAAGAAAAGGGTTTTGAAGTTAAGAGCATTGGCAATGCCGCCACTCAAGACAATACTAAAACCATTATTTACGACCTTTCGGGCGGTGAAAAACCAACTGGCTTGCAAGGTGTTAAAAACAACCTTGGAGTCACTCAAACAAAAACCGCTCTGCCTTCTGGCGAGGCCTCAAGCAGCGCTGATTTCGTTATTATTCTTGGAACAGACATATCAGATAAGTTTAAGTAGTTTGTACTGTAGAAATTATCTAGAAGATTTAAATAATGAACTTTGCTAAAGGCCACTTATTATTAAACCCAAATGACAAAATCCCAATTTCAAATCAAATCCAAAATCCCAATGTCAAAAATAAATATAAATAGTTTTGGATTTTGAGCTTTGGGCTTGACCCCGAACCAATCCTCAACTAAAGTTTCGGATGGTACGGGGCGAGCGGTAA
>CAZYLA010000045.1:0-7421 GCA_964648435.1 uncultured Candidatus Saccharibacteria bacterium | reverse complement strand
CACGATTCTTAGCATTTCTAAAGAACGAGTAGCTGGATTTTGATATTTGGATTTATTAATAAGTAGCTAAAAAAGAATTTTATTTTTAAAAACTTGACCGATTGACTAATATCATATAAACTTACAAACAACCGCTATTTTATGTTTTCCTTTGCTCGCAAAAATTGGTATGAGTCATTAACTTTTATTAGCATTGCTGCTGGCGTTGTTTATTTCTTTCTTAAAGAGTATTTTTTGGGCATTGTTTTAACCTTTTTAGTCCCTTTTTTATTTTCGCTTCCTAAGAAAGTTCTTTTTTGGAATAAGGTTACTAAAGCGCCTTCCTTAGTAAACACTTTAAAAACCTTAGCGGGCGGCTTGTTTATTCTTCCCCTAATGGGCGGGGTTTATTTTTATCGCCACCTTTCTTTTTATGATGGTCTGATCCACATCATTCTCTCTATGTTCGGTTGCTTTGTTATCGCTATTCTTATCGTTATTGGCTGGCCTTTTAAAAGCCGTTTTTCAAAAGAACTTTTAGAAGGAAGGGGAATTAATTTTAAAAAACTCGCCCTTCTTTCTTTGTTGATTACAATTACTCTTGGCGTCTCATGGGAACTTTTTGAAAAGACAAGCGATACTATATTTGGCACCTGGTTTTTTAAAGATTTTTTTAAGCCAGTTGAAATTGACACAATTGAAGATTTGATTGCTGACTTTATTGGGGCCACCCTTGGCGCAATTTATATCTGGCAACGAGGCGCCGCTTGGAAAGAAACATTGATTAATAGAAAGTAATTACATATGTAATTACAAAAATAAGTGAGCAATTTGAATAAACAATGCCCCGCAGTAAACGCGGGGCATTGTTTTACGATTTTCGAAAAACAAAAGACGCGCTGTATTTAGGAGGCGTGCAAAACGGCAGAAGAGTCTCGAATAATTTTTTCTTAAAAATAAAAAATTAAAAGCAAAACAATATAAGCTAAGATAGACCAAGCAGTCGGATTAGGTCATCTAAAATCTAATCAAGGGGCGGCGGATTAAATCACTTAAAAAATCTAACTAAAATAATCTACACCAAAAAGCGCATTAATACCTGCCTTAATCTGGATTGGCGGATCAAACAATAAAAAGTTTGACTTTAACTTAAATTCGTGTTAAAATTTAAAGCAAGTTTGGGGTCTTGGTCTTTGTGGTTTAAAAGGCGGACACGGGGAAACCCTTCGAGCCAATCATTGGCCAGGCCTCCACAAAATCAAGGCCCCTCTTTTTCAAACGGCGTTATCGCGCCCGCCCGTTGACAAGCAAAATCTAACCTGATTTACCTTGTCTAGCCGCCAAGACAGGAACATCAGCTTGCTGTCAATTTTGATTTTACGGCGCTATCGTCTAGTCCGGTCTAGGACGTCAGATTTTCAATCTGAAAACTCGGGTTCAAATCCCGATAGCGCTACCAAAATTGAAAAAACTAAAATGACGGAGCCAAAATAAAAAATTAATTGCTTGCCCTGAGCAAAGTACCAAGCTTGCTCGCGAGGTAAAGCCAAAGGGTTAATAGTGAATGCTAATATTGGGAATTGAGACATCCTGCGACGAAACAGCGGCCGCGGTTTTGAAAGATACCGCGGTTCTTTCTAATGTGGTTGCCTCGCAAGTGAAATTGCATGCTAAAACTTTTGGCGTGGTTCCGGAAGTGGCGGCTCGGGCGCACACTGAAAAAATAATGCCAGTGATAGAAAAGGCCCTAAAAGATGCTAAAGTTAGCCAAAAAGAGATTGATGTAATCTCTGTCACGGCTGGTCCTGGCTTGGTGCCCGCCTTAATTATCGGCGTTACAGCCGCAAAAACGCTTTCTTTTCTTCTTAAAAAGCCGCTTGTTGCGGCAAATCATCTTGAGGGACATATTCTAGCAAGCCTAGAAATGAGTGAACTCTCGCTCCCCTGTCATTCTGAGGAGTCCCGCAATACTGCGGGACGACGAAGAATCCCGACGCAAAATATTATAGACAGCGGGATCCTTTGCTTCGCTCAGGATGACAGAAAAAAGACACTCGCCTGGGACAAGAAGCGTTTTCCAATGGTTGCTCTGATTGTTTCCGGAGGACATACTCAACTTGTCTTAGTTAAGGACTATTTAAAATACGAACTTATTGGCGAAACGAGAGACGATGCGGCTGGCGAGGCGTTTGACAAAGTGGCGAAACTACTTGGACTTGGTTATCCTGGCGGACCAATAATCAGTCAACTTGCAGAAAAGGGTGACCCTACCCTCTATTCCCTCCCGCGGCCAATGATAAAACATAAAAGCTTTGATTTTAGCTTTTCTGGCTTAAAAACCGCGGTTTTATATTTATATCGAAAAGGTAAAATTAAGAAAAAAGATATTCCTGACTTATGCGCTTCCTTTCAAGAAGCCGTGGTGAACGTTCTAGTCGATAAGACGATTCGCGCCGCGCGGGCCAAGAGCGCCCAAGGAATTATCCTGGCTGGGGGCGTGTCAGCAAACAAGCGCTTGAGAGAAAAAATGGAAAAAGCAATTAAAAAAGAATTAGGAGATTTTCCGCTCTTTGTCGCCCCGCCTGCCTTATGCACGGACAACGCGGTAATGACCGGCCTTTGTGGATACTATCACGCAAGAGCAAAAGATTTTGCGAGCTGGCGCACCTTAGAACCAAATCCAAATATGGAACTATAACACAGGATTCTTCGCTTCGCTCAGAATGACCATAACCAACCTTTACTTTGCGCTCTAAAAATAGTAAATTTAAGGTATGGCTGACTTCAAAGGAAAAGAACCATATAATCCGCAAGAAGTTGAAGAAAAAATTTACGCTTTTTGGGAAAAAGGCGGTTTTTTTACTCCCAAGATCGACCCCAAAAAGAAGCCGTACACAATTATGATTCCGCCGCCAAATATCACGGGCTCACTTCACATGGGTCATGCTTTGAATAATACTATTCAAGATATTTTAACCCGTTATCACCGCATGCTTGGAGAACCAACCCTGTGGCTGCCGGGCACTGACCATGCTGGTATCGCCACTCAAAATGTGGTTGAAAAAGAACTCAAAAAACAAGGTAAAACAAGGACTGATTTAGGCCGCGAAAAATTCGTGGAACGCACCTGGAGATGGAAAGAAAAATACGGTAATGTCATTATTAAACAACTAAAGCGCCTTATGTGTTCCTGCGATTGGTCTCGGGAGCGCTTTACAATGGACAAGGGCTACACCAAAGCAATCTATGCGGCTTTTGTCCATTATTTTAAAAAGGGTTATATTTACCGAGGCAAGCGAATTGTTAATTGGTGCCCCAGGTGCACCAGTGCTATTTCTGATATTGAAATAAAATACGAAGACGAAAAAACAAAGCTCTGGTATTTAAAATACCCACTTAGTGAAAATCCCAAATCCCAAATCCCAAATCCCAAACAAATTCAAAAATCAAAAATCCCTTCGACGCGGCTCAGGGCAGGCAAAATTCAAAATTTTATTGTGGTGGCAACGACAAGGCCTGAAACAATGCTTGGGGATACAGCCGTGGCTGTAAATCCAAAAGACAGCCGTTATAAAAAGCTAATCGGTAAAAAAGTAATTTTGCCAATTATGAACCGAGAAATCCCGATTGTTGCAAGTCCGCTTGTTGACGCAGAATTTGGAACTGGCGCAGTAAAAGTAACCCCGGCCCATGATCCAACCGACTGGGAAATCGGCGAAAAGAATAATCTGGAAGCAATAAATGTTATTGGCGAAGACGGCAAAATGACCAAAGAAGCTGGTAAATTTGCAGGACTTGGGGTTAAAGAAGCTCGGAAAAAAGTTGTTGAAGAGCTTAAAAAAGAAAATTTGTTAGAAAAAATTGAGGACTATGAGCATAAAATTTCTTTGTGTGACCGCTGCGGCACCCCAATTGAGCCGCTTGTCTCGCTCCAGTGGTTCGTTAAAATGGAAAAACTCGCAAAACCAGCCATTGAAGTGGTTGAAAAAGAAAAGGTTCGCTTTATCCCGTCTCGCTACAAAAAAGTTTATCTTGAATGGATGAAAAACATTAAGGACTGGTGCATTTCCAGGCAGCTTTGGTGGGGTCATCAAATCCCAATTTGGTATTGCCAAAAATGCAAAGAAATTATTTCTGCTGAGATTAAAAAAAAGAGGGGGAAGATTGAAATTATAAAACCTACAAAATGCTCCAAATGCAAATCCACTGAATTAAAACAAGATGAAGATGTTTTGGATACTTGGTTTTCATCAGCTCTTTGGCCATTTGCCACTCTCGGCTGGCCAGAAGAAACCAGGGATTTAAAATATTTTTATCCCACAACTTTTCTTTCTACTGCCCAAGATATTATTTACTTGTGGGTCGCCAGAATGATTTTTTCCTCTCTTGAATTTATGGGTAAAATTCCTTTTAGCGACGTTTATATCCATGCCACGGTTTTAAGTATTGAGGGCAGAAGAATGAGCAAATCACTCGGCACAGGCATTAACCCAATGGATTTAATTAAAAAATACGGGGCAGACGCAACCCGCTTTGGACTTATCTACCAAACAAGCCGGGAAACTCAATCAATTAGATTTTCTCCGGACCCGCTTTTGGGCGGCCGTAATTTTATAAACAAGCTTTGGAACCTAGGCCGTTTTATTTCAACAAAGAAAGTGGATAAGAGTAAAAGATTAGCTTTAAAAAAGTTAAGTATCCCCGACAAATGGGTTTTAAGTCGTCTAAATAGATTAATTGAAGACACAACGCGCAATCTTAATGAGTACCGGCTTGGCAGGGCGAGCCGCGGTTTGTATGAATTTGCCTGGCATGATTTTGCGGATTTTTATGTTGAAATTTCAAAAATCAATGACACAAAAGAATCGCGTCTTTCTCTGTGGCTTGTTTACACCACTCTCTTGAAACTGCTTCATCCTTTTTTGCCAGCAGCCACTGAAAAAATTAGCCAGGAACTGGGATTTGAGAAACCGCTTATTATAAACGCTTGGCCAAAAACAGAAAAAGAGTTGGTTGACAAAAAGGCAGAGAAAGATTTTGAAGCCATTCGAAAAGCAATCATAGAAACTAGAAATCAAAAATCTAAAACTGGGAAAGCGCCGCGTGAAATTACAGTTAAAGAGAATAAAAAAGTGGTTTTAGCGCACGAGGAATTAATTCAAAAACTAACGCGAAGTAAAGTTAAAATAAAATAGCCCCAAACAAAAATCTAGGCAACTGCCTAGATTTTTGTTTGGGGCTAAAATTCAACATACTTCCTCTTTAGCGCCTCTTCTGATTTGCCAGTTCTTCTCATAACTGCCCATTCAATCGCCGGCCCGAGTATATCCGCAATAATTCTAATAAGAACTTTATTATTGCTTGAAAACTCCCGACCCTTGCTCTTATCACCCAGAAATATCACCCCTAAAAATTTCCCTCCCATGATAATGGGGACAAGAATAAATCTTTTTGTTTCAAAACCTTGCTTTTTAAACTCCACCCCCATTAAATCTTTGTCAGTAATCGCTTTCTTTTGCTTTGCCGCCTCACCAAAGAGCCCTTCCTTGGCTGAAAATGAGACTTTACTAATCTTATCATCATATCCAAAATAGGCTTGCACTTCTATCCTTTTTGTGTAAGGATTAAAAATTGCAAGCAATGCCTTTTTTGAGGGAATGACTTCAAGAATTGAACAAAGCACTTTTCGAGCAATCATTCTTAAAGAAGTTTCTTCGCCAACAGCCTGACCAACTTCTTTTAAAGTCACAATCTTGTTATCCGCGTGAAAAAGACGATCAATCAAGGATTCAATAATTATATTTGAAAGTTTCGCTCCTAAGGTTTTGGTATTAACCTGAATTTTGTTCAGCTTATAAAAATCTTCTTTGGCAACCTCAAGCAAAACTGTGGGTCCTTCTGAACTTGTAATGGCAGTATTTGTATGAAGGAAGTTAGAAAAAAGCACTCTTTCGCCAATTATCTCTCCTCTTTCTAAAATTGCAATTAGCTGACGCTGGCCGTTTTTTCTATCTCTAAAAATCTTGATCTCACCTTCAAGAACAATAAAAAAAGAGGTTGCCCGGCCTTCTTTTTTAAAAATAACCGCCCTTGGCGGATAGGTTTTAACATCTGCCCTCTCCACAATCTCTTCAAGCTCTTTCTTATTAAGCTCTTTAAAAATTCTTATCTCTGTAAGAGCTCTGATAACTTCCTCTTTTTTCATTTTAATAAATTAAAGATACTTGAGTAACTCTGGGTCTTGCATTCTACTCCTTGCCGTATTTTCATCAATGTACCCTTGCCGATAAAGTTCTTTAATTGACTGATCCATAGTAATCATCCCCTCATCTCTACTTGTTTGAATAATACTAGGGATTTGGGCAATCTGGTTTTCTCTAATTAAGTTAGAAATCGCGGGATTGTTAATAAGAATCTCCCTTGCCGCAATCCTGCCCTGAAGAGCTGGTTTAGTGGAGAAGGGATTTGGTTTAATTAGCGGCAGAAGAATCTGGGCAATAATTGCCCGGAGAGTATTGGCAAGCTGAAGACGAATTTGCTGCTGTTGATAGGGAGGAAAAACATCAACAATGCGGTCAATGCTCTGGCAGGCATTTGGCGTATGTAGAGTTGCAAAAACAAGGTGTCCGGTCTCTGCCAAAGTCACGGCTGCAGCAATTGTCTCAAGGTCGCGCATTTCTCCCACTAAAATCACATTAGGATCTTGGCGAACAACATGTTTTAATGCACTTTTAAAAGAAAGGGTATCCCGACCGAGTTCTCTTTGAAGAACAATACTTTTTTGATGCTTGTAGTTAAACTCAATAGGGTCTTCAATTGTAATGATATGGCAGGGCCTTTCGATATTTATTTGATTAATCATTGCTGCGAGCGAAGTTGACTTTCCACAACCGGTTGGGCCAGTAACTAAAATAAAGCCCTTTTTAAGCTTAGTAATTTTATAAATCGTTTCTCCAAGACCGATTTCTTTCATTGCCGGCACCTCGCTTGGAATCACTCTGGCAGCAAGGGCCATGGTTGCCTCTCCAAAATGGCAATTGACCCGAAAGCGCGTTTTCTCGATATCATAAGAAATATCAAGCTCTTTTGTCTTGAAAAACTTCTCTCGCTGTTCGTCATTAAGAATGCTCAAAATCAAATCTTCGGCTATTTCTTTGGTTAAAATCTTTTCACCTGGGATTTCTTTTAAAATCCCATTAATTCTTAGGATCGGCGCTTTTCCAACAACCAAATGAAGATCTGAAGCACCTTTTTCAGCAGCAAGCTTTAAGAGTTGATCAATTTTTGAATCAGACATAAATTCATATTTTTACTTGATTTCACATATAATTATACAACAGTTTTATAAAAAAGACAAAATTCCAAGCTTTAAAGACGTATTATAAAACCCCAAATCCAAATGACAAATGTCAGCTACTCGTTTCCTTGCAAAGCAATAACTC
>CAZYLA010000044.1:0-7687 GCA_964648435.1 uncultured Candidatus Saccharibacteria bacterium | reverse complement strand
CTACTCTGAAAAGCCGGTGCCACATTTGCCAGAGTTCTTCAGGGACGGGCTCACCCGCGGCAATCTCATACTCATGCATTGGGATAAACGGCATTCTGGTATGCGGACCTTCTGTTGGTGTGGCTCTTTCCATCTTTTCTTTTCTCCTCTCCTTTTTGTTGTGAGTTCAGGCCAAAACCTGCCTGATTCCTGATTGATATCGTATAAAATTATAAGCAGATTGTCAATAGAAGCAAATTTTGTTAGTTATGAATTGTTAAATTCGTGCATGATCTTCACGCGGCGGATAAGGTTTTTCAAGTGGTTCAAGAAGCTGCCGCAAAAAATAATTTATCTAAAATTACTAAAATCTCGCTGGAATTGGGCGAGATTGTTGAGCATGGAAGTGATATTACGCCAGAAAACTTGGAATACAATCTCCGACTTTTATTAGAAAAAACTCCACATAAAAACGCGGAAATTGAGATAAATAAGGTTAAAAAAAGAAATTTATTAAAAGTAATTTCTGTTGAGGGAAGATAAAGCCGGTGTTATAATATAAGTGGACCTAAAGAAGCATCATTAAATCCAAAATCAAAATAACAAATGCCAAATCAAACCCAGATGAATAAATGTCATTTTTTGAATTTTGGATTTTGAAATTGATTTTGGGGATGTTAGAAAATAGCCGAACTTTCCTATGGAAATCAAAGAAGGGTTCTTGCGCTGCAAAGGAACGAGTAGCTGGATTTTGATATTTGAGCTTATTAACACGATCTTATTAATTATAAAAACAATTTTAGAAAGGAGTACTATCCATGTCACTTAAAATCGCTATTAATGGATTTGGTCGGATTGGCCGACCAACATTTAAAATCGCTCTGGAACACAAGGAGTTAGAAATTGTAGCTGTGAACGATTTGACTGACAATGGCACCTTGGCGCATCTTTTAAAGTATGACAGCGTCTATGGCCGCTACAATAAGAAAGTTGGCTTTAGTGAAGAATATTTAATCGTTGATGGCAAAAAATACCGGGCAATGGCAGAAAAAGATCCGGAAAAGCTCCCCTGGCAAAAACTTGATATTGATGTTGTATTGGAGTGCACTGGCTTTTTTACAGAGCGCGAAGGCGCAGAAAAGCATCTTAAGGCTGGTGCTAAAAAAGTGATTATTTCAGCGCCGACAAAAAGTCCGGACATTAAAACCGTGGTTATGGGAGTGAATCATCAGGAAATAACGGAAAAAGACGATATTATTGCTAATGCTTCTTGCACTACGAATTGTATTGCGCCAGTGGCTGAAATTTTAGAGCGCCACTTTGGCGTTCAAAAGGCGCTTTTAACAACAATCCATTCATATACATCAACTCAAAATCTTGTTGACGGACCGCATAAGGATCTTCGGAGAGCGCGGGCTGCAGCCGTGAATTTTGTGCCAACAACAACGGGCGCGGCAATTGCAGCCACCAAAACAATTCCCGGTTTAGAAGGAATTTTTGACGGCTTGGCTGTGCGGGTGCCAACACCAGCAGTTTCTCTGGCTGATTTAGTTTTTCTTTTGAAGAAAAAAACAAGTTGCGAGGAAGTGAACAAAGTTTTTGAAGAAGAGGCAGGAACAGAGCGCTACAAAGGTATTTTAGACATTACCAAGGAGGCGGTTGTTTCAAGTGATTTTATAGGCCATCCCGCCTCGTCTATTGTTGATTTGTCCTTAACCAAAGTCATTGACGGCGACCTTGTTAAAATAATGGCTTGGTATGACAACGAATGGGGCTATGCTCATCAGCTTGTTCAGCAGGCAATTTGGGTAGGGAAGAAGATTTAAGATTGAAGATTTAAGATTTTTGATTTTTAATTAGGACATTCTATAGGATGTTCTATAGAGCGTCTTATAGTTATAATTTTAATAGAAAAATTTGTCAGAAAAATTACTAAAAGGGGTAAGTACAGCTATTATCTTATTCTCCCGAAAAGAGTTTTGAAAGATTTTAAGTGGAAGGAAAGGCAAAAGTTAGAATTGATTATTAACAAGAGAAGTCAGGAAATTAGAATCAAAGATTGGAAGAAAACTAAAAAATAGCGCCAAAATTTTTGCGAGCAAAAATTTTGGCGCGTAGTTAATTGTGAATTGTTAACTTGTTAATTGTTATTCAATGAGATCCGTTAAGGATATAAAGGTTCAGGGCAAGCGCGTTTTAGTACGTATTGACGCAGATGTGCCGCTTTCTGACGGCAGGGTTTTGCCTGAGGGCGAATTTCGGCTTAAAGCGGTTTTGCCAACAATTAAACATCTTCTTGAAAGGGAGGCAAAAGTTATTTTAATGGGCCATTTAGACAGGCCGGGAGGAGAGATTAAAGAAGATTTACGTTTAGACCCGATTGCGAGCTGGTTTTCTTCTCAACTTCAAAAAGAAGTAATAAAAATTAATGAAATTGTCGGTCCGCTTGCTGAAGAAAAAGCCGCTTCTTTAGCCAAAGGCGAAATCATAATGCTAGAAAATTTACGCTTTGACCCCCGGGAAGAGGAAAACTCTCAAGAATTTGCCGAAGAGCTCGCCAAGCTCGCTGATGTGTATGTCAATGAGTCATTTGCTACTTGTCACCGACAGCATGCTTCTGTGGTGAGCGTGCCTCAAATTTTAGAGAAAGCAGCTGGTCTTCGGCTTCTTAAAGAAATTAAAGTTTTAAAATTGGTCATAGAAAGACCAATTGCGCCTCTTACCTTAATTATTGGCGGCGCTAAAGCAAGAACAAAAATAGGAGTGATAAAAAATTTAATGTCAAAGGCGGATAACATTCTTATTGGTGGTGCTGTGGCGAGTCATTTCTTCAAGATTGAAGGCAAAGAAGTGGGTCTTTCCTTAATTGAAGAAGAGGCCCTTTCTTTGGCGCGAGATATTAATTTAAGTTCAGAAAAAATTAAATTGCCAGTTGATGTGGTAATTGCTCCTAATGAGAAAAGGGGCGAAGAGGCATTGGTTTGCGAGACAGATAAGGTGCCAGCCGATCAAATGATTTTAGATATTGGACCAGAGACTGCCCGAATTTACAAGGAGATTATTGCTGGCAGTGCCCAAATTGTCTGGAACGGTCCAATGGGTTTTTTTGAGCGTGGGGGTTTTAAACGCGGAACTGAAGAAATTGCCAAAGCAGTGGCTGAAAGCGAAGCCAAAAAAATTGTTGGCGGTGGAGATTCTTTGGCCGCAGTTTTTCAACTTGACCTTCAGAATAAATTTGATCACATTTCAGTTGGCGGCGGAGCAATGCTGGAATTTTTAGCCGGTAAGGATTTGCCAGGTGTGTTAGCGTTAAAGTAATTATTTACGTCATTTCGAGCGAGCGAACAGAGTGAGCGAGTCGAGGAATCTCATAATACACTGACCGTATAATGAGATCTCTCGACGCCCTCCACTTATTACTTAAGATGATATTGTGTAAATATTTAACAGGGTGAATACACACCTCAAAAACAAAAAGGCCTTCCGTAGATACTACGGAAGGCCGCATCTTTTGAAATCAGGCCTCGCTGTTCTTAGCGAGAAGCCAGTTTCCGATTTTCCCCCAAAATTTCTGGGAGAAAATCAGTTTAAACAGGGCGCCCAGGCCAACGACCAGGCCAAAGACCAGGCCAACGACCAGGCCAAAGACCAGGCCAGCGCCCAGGCCAACGCCCAGGCCAAAGACCAGGCCAAAGACCAGGCCAGTGCCCAGGCCAGTGCCCAGGCCAGCGCCCAGGCCAAAGACCAGGCCAGCGCCCAGGCCAACGCCCAGGCCAAAGACCAGGCCAGCGCCCAGGCCAACGCCCAGGCCAGCGCCCAGGCCAGCGCCCAGGCCAACGACCAGGCCAAAGACCAAGCCAAAGACCAGGCCAGCGCCCAGGTCTTCATTCTCAGCAATCTTTTCATTGGTAAACAACAGAACAAGAATAGATGCCCAAATTGGACCAATCAAGATATCCCATAAGCGGGATATTCCAAAAGGCAGTTCCAGGGTCCAATTTGGTGTCATCTTGATTGCTGAGATCACTGGCACAGAGCCAGTGATCAAGTACCAGACTGCCCAGAAAAAGGCAATCGCGCCGGCACTGACAAGCGACCAACGCCACATTAACTTTTTCCTTCGTTCCCAGTTCATTTTCTTTTCCCTCCTTTTGCCTGTTTTAGAGCAAATTAGATCTTCCCTCCAAACTTAAACTATCTTAGCATATCTAGAAGAATTTGTCAAGAGAGGAAGAATTGGGGTATAATGGAATTGTCAGGCGTTAAAAAATAATAATTTTTGTTTTTTTATGTCTTCAATTAAAAACATCCGCGCTCGGGAAATTTTGGATTCTCGCGGTAATCCAACGCTTGAAGTCGAAGTTTTTTTGGAAAGCGGCGCTTTTGGAAACGCGAAGGTTCCTTCAGGTGCTTCAACTGGGAAATTTGAGGCCTTGGAGCTTAGGGATGGCGATGAAAAGCGCTTTAAAGGTAAGGGCGTTTTAAAAGCAGTTGAAAATGTTAATACAAAAATTTTTAAAGCGCTTAAAGGAAAAGACGTGGCTAATCAGGAAAAAATTGACCAGATAATGATTGATTTAGACGGGAGTGAGAACAAAGAGAATCTTGGGGCAAACGCTATTTTAGGAGTTTCTTTGGCAACCGCGGCCGCAGCGGCCGCAGCGGCCAAAAAGCCGCTTTATCTTTATCTTCGCGAGACCTTTCAAAAAATCACCGGCGCAAGAACGTCAAGAAAATTCAAAATACCCGTGCCGATGATGAATATTATCAATGGTGGCAAGCACGCAGACAATGATCTTGATATTCAGGAATTTATGATTGTGCCCAAAAAGTTTAAGAGTTTTTGCGAGTCTCTGCGGGCCGGCGCCGAAACCTTTCACACCTTAAAAGAGATTTTAAAAGAGGAGGGTTTTTCAACTTCAGTTGGGGATGAAGGCGGTTTTGCCCCGAAACTCGGAGAGAATAAGCGTGCTCTTTCAATAATTATGCAGGCAATCGAGCGAGCCGGATACAGGCCTGGTAAGGATGTTTTTTTGGCAATTGATGCGGCGGCAAGTGAATTTTTTGATGAGGAAAAGAACCAGTATGTGCTTCATGCAGAAAGAGCAGGTCTGCCAACAGAGCGGCTCATTTCTTTGTATGATGAGTGGACCCGGCTTTATCCACTTATTTCAATTGAAGATGGCTTAGAAGAAGAAGATCTTGCGGGCTGGCAAAAAATGATGACACGGCTTGGTAGAAAGTGCCAAATTGTTGGCGATGACTTTTTTGTAACTAATGAGAAGCGGCTTCAAAAAGGAATTGAAATGAAAGCTGCAAATGCAATTTTAATAAAGCCAAACCAAATTGGCACTTTAACAGAAACCCTGAAAGTTATTAAACTAGCAAAAGACAATAATTTTGGGACAATTATTTCTCACCGAAGCGGCGAAACAAGCGATACTTTTATTGCGGACTTGGCTGTTGCCACTAACGCCGGTCAAATTAAAACTGGCTCTCTCTCACGCAGCGAACGCGTCGCTAAATACAACCGCCTCTTAAAAATCGAAGAAGAACTCGGGAGAAATTACAGATTTTAGATTTTAGATTTCAGATTTTAGATTTATGACCAAGGAAGAACTGCAAGATAAAACAAAGCAGTATGCTTTAGGAATTATAAAACTGATTAGGGCACTACCAAAAACTTTAGAAGGCAGGGCAATCGGTAGCCAGCTTATAAGATGTGGAACTTCTGTGGCCGCTAATTATCGAGCGGTTTGTCGATCAAGGTCTAGAGCTGAGTTTATTTCTAAACTCGGTATAGTCATAGAAGAAGCAGATGAATCAATATTTTGGATGGAAATTATTATTGAGAGCGGATTGGTAAAAAAAGAGTTACTCCAAGATCTTATAAAAGAAGGAAATGAGATTCTATCTATTATGGTTTCCTCGAGCAAATCAGCCTCAAAGAAAAAATCATAAATCACAAATCTAAAATCATAAATTTTATTATTATGCCAAAACAAACACCATTTGTTTTAGTTATCTTGGATGGTTGGGGCGTGGCGCCGCCGTCAAAAGGCAATGCAATTTCGCTGGCCGCGACGCCGAATATGGACAGATACACTCGCGAATATCCCAATACTCTTTTGGACGCTACAGGCACAGCAGTCGGCTTAGAGCCAAATGAAATGAGCGGGTCAGAGGCCGGACATCTTAATCTTGGAGCTGGCCGAATTGTCATTCAAGATTCCCGTTATATTTCCGAAGCTATGAATGACGGCAGTTTTTTTCGAAATCCTGCTTTTGTAGGCGCAGTGCGCCACATTAAAAGATATCAGGACAAGGGCGCGAAGCTTCATTTAATGGGTCTTCTTTCAACCAAAGACAGTCCCCACAGCGACCCTGACCATATCATTGGCCTTTTAATAATGGCAAAAAAGAAAGGTGTGAAAAATGTTTTTCTTCACCTTTTTACTGATGGCCGGGACGCTCATCCGAGATCATCGCTTCATCTTCTTAAAGGGATTAAAAAAGTAATGGATAAAGTTGATACCGCGGAAATTGCTTCAATTGGGGGTCGCTACTATGCAATGGACCGGATTAAGAGATGGGACCGTTTAAAAAAGGCCTATGATTTAATGGTTCACGGAAAGGGCAAAAAGGCTTTGAGCGCTGAAGAGGCAATTAAAAGTGGCTATAAAGAAGGGCTTAATGATGAGTTTTTAGAACCGACTTTAATTGTTCGCCGGGATAAGGAACCCGTGGCATTGATTGAAGATAATGACGCGGTAATATTTTTTAATCTCCGATCTGACCGGGCAAGGCAGTTTACAAAGCCATTTGTTCTAGACGAGTTCGCAGAGTTTGATAGGGGGGAAAAGTTAAAAAATCTTTATTTTGTGGCAATGACTGATTTTGGTCCTGATCTTGGAGTGGAAACAGCTTTTCCTTCAAGGGATGTTGAGATGACTCTGCCTATGGTTTTAAAAAAGAAGAAACAACTCTACATTGCTGAAACAGAGAAATTTGCCCATATTACATATTTTTTTAATGGCGGTTATGCTGATCCTGTCGGCGGAGAGGCAAGGGTGATGATTGAATCGCCAGATGTAGACCACTATGATAAAAAACCAGAAATGAGCGCCCGAGAAATTACTAGTGTTGTGGTTGGAAATTTAAAATACGATGTTTATAATTTTATAGCTGTTAATTTCGCTAATCCGGATATGGTAGGGCATACTGGCAATATTAAAGCTGCTCGCAAAGCAGTTGAAACCGTTGATGAATGCCTGGGGAAGGTGATAGAAACAGTTTTAGAAAAGGAGGGAGAAGCAATAATTACAGCTGACCATGGCAATGCTGATGAAATGCTTGATTTAAGAACTGGCGAGATAATAACTTCGCACTCAAAAAATCCCGTGCCTTGCGTGATTGTGAGTGAGCGCTTAAAAAGCTTAGGCGAGGAAGTCCAACTCAAAAGGGGAATTTTAGGTGATGTTGCCCCAACAATTTTAGACCTTCTGGGAGTTGAGAAGCCAAAAGAGATGACCGGAAGCACGATAATACAGAAGGAGAGAGCAATAGCTTGATAGCTATGTCAATAAAAACGATTTGTTTTATTTGCTACCGTATTATAAAATCCAAAACCCTAATAACAAATGTCAGCTACTTGTTTCCTTGCAAAGCAATAACTCGCCCATGATTTCCTTAGGTAAGCTCTTTTCTT
>CAZYLA010000043.1:0-7746 GCA_964648435.1 uncultured Candidatus Saccharibacteria bacterium | reverse complement strand
ATTTTTGGTAAAATAGATTTACTATGAAATTTGTTGGAGATTTTCATATTCACTCAAAATATTCCCGGGCTGTGAGCCGAGAGATGGATTTTGAGCATATTGATGAGTGGGCAAAGAGAAAAGGAATTCAAGTTGTTGGCACCGGTGATTTTACTCATCCTGCTTGGTTCTCCGAGATTAAAGAAAAATTAGAAGAACGCGAGCCCGGACTTTTTTCCTTAAAAGGCAGAAAAAATTCCACTCGTTTTTTATTAACAGCAGAGATTAGCAGTATTTACTCAAAAGGCGGTCGTGTTCGCAAAATTCACAATGTTGTTTTTGCACCTGATTTGAAAACAATCGAGAAAATAAACACCCAACTTGGCTGGATTGGCAACTTAAAGTCAGATGGTCGGCCGATTTTAGGTCTTGACGCCAAGGAACTTTTAAAAACAATGCTCAATATTTCTGAAGATATTTTGGTAGTTCCGGCGCATGCTTGGACGCCGTGGTTTAGTATTTTTGGGGCAAAGTCTGGCTTTGATTCAATTGAAGAATGTTTTGAGGATTTAAGTAAATATATTTATGCGATTGAAACCGGACTTTCCTCTGATCCAGCAATGAACTGGCGACTTTCTGCTTTAGATAAAATAAATTTGATTTCGAATTCTGATGCGCACTCGCCCTCAAAACTTGGTCGGGAAGCCAATATTTTTGACACTGATTTTTCTTATGCGGGAATTATTGAGGCAATAAAAGGAGGCAGGCAAAAGGGTCTTGTTTCAACAATTGAGTTTTTTCCAGAAGAAGGCAAATATCATTTTGATGGCCATCGGAATTGCGGCATTAGATTTTCACCGCGCGAGACAATTGAACATAATTATATTTGTCCCAAATGCGGCCGGAGATTAACTGTTGGCGTAATGCACCGGATTGAAAAACTGGCTGACCGAAAAGAAGGGGCAAAGCCAGAGGGAAAGCCAGGTTTTATTTCTTTAATTCCCTTGGAAGAAATTATTGCCGCTGCTTTTCAAAAGGGACCGAGCTCTAAGGCAGTTCAAGAAAAATATTTAGAATTAATTGAAAAGGGCGGGAATGAACTTCGAGTGCTTTTAAAAACCCCGCTTGATGAGTTGAAAACATTCTGCGACTCTCGAACTTTAGAAGGCATTCGTCGGGTACGCGAAAAAGAAGTTAAAGTTTTACCCGGCTATGACGGCGAATATGGTAAAATAAAGATTTTTAATGAAGAAGAAGCGCCCGTGGAAGGCGAACAAGCAAAATTGCTTTAGTTAAAATAGCAAATGGTAAACTTGCTCCAAAAATATGGCTTACAATTGTAAGCCATATTTTTGGCGCGGAAATTTTAATCTGGAGCCCAGGTTAAAAGCTTGGTATTTTTTAATCGCGACCAAGCTTTTACTTGGGGTTCCAAAATATTCCTTGTATTTTCCTTAGAGTTTGTCAAGTTTTGGGTTTTGAGTTTTCCTTCTGTTTTTGCTAAAATAAGAATACCTTTATGAAATTTATTCTTAAAACAGATGCACAAGACGAAATAATTGATATTACTGATCAAGTTCAGAAAGCGGTTTTAAGTTCTAAAATCAAAGACGGGATAGCCGTGATTTTTGCGCCGGGCACAACTTGTGGATTGACGATTATTGAGACAGAAGAAGGAATGATGAAGGATCTTCGAGTTGCTTTAGAAAAAATTGCGCCAAAAGATGGTGATTATGAACACAACAGGACGCAGGGCGATGGTAATGGTTATTCGCACGTGCGGGGCGCTTTTTTTGCAGGCAGTTTAAGCATACCGGTTGAAAATAGCGAGCTTGTGCTGGGCACGTGGCAGCGAATTGTTTTTCTTGAATTTGACAATAAACCGCGCGAGAGAAACATAATTATTAAATTGTTAGCTGCTCGTTCCCTTTCAACATAAAAGTTCTCACATGATTTCTATAGGCAAACTTTCTTCTTTTTTAAGATCCCCATTTAGCCATGAATAACTTTTTTAAAAAAATATTAACTTTTTTTGTATGTTTTGCTTTGGTTTTTTCTTTTGTGGGTGTAAACCCAGCTTTAGCTGTCGATGACGACGATGACATTAGAGAACAGATTGAAGAAAATAGAAAACTTTTGGAAGAGAAAGAAAAAGAACTTGAGGCCTTGAATGAAAAAATTAGGACTTTAAGAGAAAAGCGCGAGCTAAAAAAGAGTGAGGAAGTTACAATTCGTGACCAGATCGAGCAAATAACTTCAGAAATAGAGGAATTAAAACTTTTTATTCAAAAAACAGGCGTTTTAATTACGCGAACTAATGTTGATATTCAAGAAGTAAATGGTGAAATTGATCAAGCGAATGAAAGATTATGGCAGCTTAAAAGAACCTTGCGTGAACTTTTTGAAATGATGTACGAATATCAAACTCTTTCTCATTTTGAGGTTATTTTCCTATCAGATTCAATTTCTGACATTTTGAGACAACTTGAATATGCGACGACCCTTCAAGCAGAGATTGGCAAGGTGATTAACGATATCCAAATGATCAAAAAAGAGCTTGAAGACAAGAAGGCAGAGCTGGATATGAAAAAACTTGATTTAGAGAATCTTCAGGCGAGCCAGGAATATCAGAAGGATGTTTTAAAAAAGCAAATGAACTATAAGGACGAACTTTTAAAACAGAATATTGCTAAGCAGACAGAATACACCGTGCTCATTGCTGAAGCAATGGATGCGCGCCGGGAAATTGGTCAGCAAATTTTCCGGCTCACTAATTCGAATATTACCTTGGCTTTAGTGGAAGCTAAGGATTACGCCTGGTATGCCGAGAGTTTAACCGGTGTTCGGGCAGCTTTTCTTTTAGCAGTTTTAAAAATTGAGTCAAATATTGGAGGGAATGTTGGTACGGGCCGCTATCCTGACGATGTTAGACCTGGCGATCGTGATGCCTTTGTAAAAATCTGTAAAGAACTTGGGCTTGATCCTAAAAAAACACCCGTTTCTGCTAAACCCAAATCATATGAAGGTTGGGGTGGCGCTATGGGACCAGCTCAGATTATGCCTACAACTTGGCTTAAGTATAAAGAGGAGGTTGCTCGGCTTACGGGGAATAAAACTCCAAACCCTTGGGATACACGTGATGCCTTTTTGGCAAGTGCGATTATTTTAAGAAATTACGGAGCAGTTGGCGATAGCGATAATGAATATGAGGCGGCTAATCGCTATTTTGCAGGAAGCAACTGGAAAAAGTTTACTTGGTATGGCGATCGGGTAATGGCAGTCGCTAAAGAGTATGAGAAAGTGATGTAATTAAAAAAGTAATGTAGATAATAATTTACACAATTGACACGAGTTTAAACAATCTCCTTGTACACGCATATGCGTGTACGTGTACAAGAGAGGAGTTGACTTCTTTCTTGCTTTTTTCTAAAATGATTTTAAAAGAAAAATACAAAAGGAGGGATCACTATGAGAGTTTTTAGAACAAAACATGTAGGACGAGCAAAGGGTTATGCTTTGCTTCTCCAAAAGGCTTTTTCCTCTTATAACTTTGGTGAATGTAGTCCTGAAGAGATGCGGCAAGTTGATCAGGTCTTGGCACTTTTACCCAATAGAGATGAGAGATATTTAAGAGAAAGGTTTGGCCTAAGTGACGGGAATATAAGGTCACAGAGAAGAGCAGCTCTTTTAGTCGGCGTAAGATCAAAACAGCAAGCAGCTCATCTTGAAGAAAGAGCAATTAATGAGTTAAGACATCCTTCAAGAAGGAGAAAACTAGTCTTTCTTTTTCCACCACCTCCACCGCCGGTAAGAATTACACCCCAAATCCCAACACAGTCATCTCCTGCAGAAAAAGTTTTAATTGGAGATGTAGGGTTCTCGTCACGTGCCTATAATGCCTTAACCGGGCAAGGGCTTAGAACTCTTGGTGATATTGCGGCTATAACAGAAAAAGAGCTTCGAAGGATCCCAGGCATTGGTAAAAAATCACTCACAGAGATACTAGAAGTTCTTAAAGAACACGGTCTCGCTCCTTGCGGAGAGTAGTTGCAGACATTGGTCCGCTTCATGAATCCATGGAGCGGATTTTTCTTTTTGCAGGTTTTTGTTCTTCACTTGCGATGAAAGTGAAAAGCGCTCCTGAACGAGGCACAAAGGGGTAATTGCCAAGCGCTGTTTTATAAATTACAATAGAGGTGAGGATATGAAAAATGCAATTTTAGGTGATTTAAATAAAGAGCAGAAAGAAGCGGTGACTCACAAAAAGGGGCCGCTTTTAATTGTGGCTGGCGCAGGCACAGGCAAGACCACAGTTTTGACACGGCGGGTAGCTTATTTAATTGATAAAGGTCTTGTGATGCCCGATGAAATTTTAGCGCTAACATTTACAGAAAAAGCAGCTGAAGAAATGGAAAAGCGAGTTGACCGCATTTTGCCAATTGGCAAAATTGTAGAAAACATCTCTACTTTTCATTCTTTTTGCGAGCAGGTGCTTCGGGAAGAATCATTGGAGATTGGTCTTGACCCGTCGTTTGAGGTTTTAGATACAGCGGAGCAGTGGCTTTTTATTTCTGAACATCTTTTTGAATTTGACTTGGATTATTTTAGACCCGTATCAAGTCCTTTTAAATTTATCCGAGCAATCATTCTCGCAATAAGTCGCCTTAAAGATGAAGCAATTACTCCTGAGGAATTTGACCGAAGACTTAAAAAATTTCAAAAAAAGATTCCTAAAGAAGAATTAAAGAAATTAAAGGAACTTGCAAAATTTTACAAAAAATACGAGAAGCTTTTAAAAGAAAATTCCTTAACTGATTTTGGCGGCCTTATTTTAAACACGATAGAGCTTTTTAACCGTCGACCTAATATTCTTAAAAAATACCAAAAAAAGTTCAGATACATTTTAGTAGATGAATTCCAAGACACGAATTTTGCTCAAAACGAGCTTGTTAAGATTTTGGCAGGCAAAGATAAAAATATCACGGTAGCTGCTGATGACGATCAGGCAATTTATCGTTTTCGAGGAGCGAGCATTGAAAACGTGCTTGACTTTGAAAAAAACTTTCCGAGAAGCAAGAGGATTATTTTAAAAGAAAACTTTCGCTCCTTTCAGGATATTTTGGATCCTGCCTACCATTTAATTCAGCAAAACAATCCTTATCGTTTGGAAGAAAAAAGTGGCATTCCTAAAAAACTTAATAGCAAGAGGGGTCGGGGGGCGCCTCCTCGGTACTTTCGTTTTAGCGATATTAGCGAAGAGGCCCTTTGGGTAGCTTCAAGAATCGAAGAACTTGTGAAGAAAGAGAAGCGGCCTTTAGAAGATTTTGCGATTTTGGGCCGCACTAACGCAGACATTGACTTTTTTAGAAATGTGTTAGCTGAAAGAGGGATTCCTTTTGTGGTTGCTGGAAGCCGGGGTCTTTTTGAAGAGGGAGCAGTACGCGACCTTATTAGTTTTTTAAAAGTAATTGCTAACCCAGATGACAATTTAAGTTTTTTTCGGTTTTTAAATTTTGAAATCTTTGGCTTAAAAGATATTGATAAAATAAAGATTTTTAATTTAGCCCGAAAGAATAATCTTTCTGTCTACGAGGTTTTAAAAGACAAGAAATTATTAAGGGGATTGGATAAAAAAACACGAGTGATTTTAGATAAAATTTTGAGGATTATTAAAGAGAATATTGCGGCTGCTTTCAAAAAACCAACTACTCAAATCTTAGCTAATTTTATTAAGAGTTCCGGCTATTTTAAGAACCTTGAGAAGAAAAATAGGGAGGAGGCAATGCGCAATATTTTTGAATTTTATAAAAATATTGAGAATTTTGAACGCCGGAGCGAAGAAAAATCAGTTTTTGCCTTTGTGAATAATTTGGAGCTGATGAAAGAAGCTGGCGAAAGTCCAGCGAAAGCAGAAATTTTAGACCAAAAGGGCGCGGTTAAATTAATGACCGTGCACAGCGCCAAAGGGCTTGAATTTAATATTGTCTTTTTAGTGAATTTAATTAAAGGCCGTTTTCCATCACGCATCCGCCGGGATCCAATTGAACTTCCTGATTTTTTATTTCCGGAAAAACTTCCTTCGCAAGGCGCGAACATTCAAGAAGAAAGACGGCTTTTCTATGTTGGGATGACCCGGGCGCGCGACCTTCTTTTTCTAACCTCATCTGATTTTGTAGAGACAAAAACCAAAAAAATTCCTTCGCCTTTTGTTTTTGAAGCCGGGCTTGTTAAGAAAAATGAAATTCTTAAAAAAGTATTGCCTAGAAAGATTTCTCTAGAAACACCAAGACCTGTCATTAAGAGAAAAAGAAGTGAGAATCCGGTTCCTTCTCATTTCAGTTTTAGCCAGCTTGATGACTTTTTGGTTTGTCCCTTGAGATATAAATATAGATATGTTTTTGGCATTCCCGTACCAAAGTCGTATCAGCTTTCTTTTGGAAATTCTATTCACAGCTCACTTCGCGAGTTTTATAAACTTTTTCAAGCCACCAGTAAGTTGCCGTCCTTTGAAGCTCTAAAAGATTTGTATTCAAAACTTTGGGAAAGCGATGGCTATAAAAGCAAAAAGCAAGAAAAAGCTCGTTTTAAAAAAGGCCTTGAAATTTTAAAGGCGCATTACAAAGAAGCAAAAAGAGATTTTACTTCCACACCAAAGAATTTTGGTGTAGAGGTGAAGAAACCGCCACTTTTTATTGAAAAGAAATTTTCCTTTCGGCTTGGCGGAGACCGTTTCATTGGGGTTATTGACCGTATTGATCCTATACCAGTCACTGGCACCCCCGTACGGGGCAAGCAAATAGTTGACAAAAATAGCCAGCGTGTTAATATTATTGACTACAAGACCGGGAGCGTTCGCAAACAGTGGGAAGTCGATAAATTAGATGCAGGACCAGGTTTGCAGATGAGTATGTACGCCATTGGCGCCGACCGCGCCCTTGGGCTGGATGTTAATGAATTTATTTTTGACTACTTAGAACATCAAAAAAAACTCTCTACTAAAAGGGATAAAAAATCTTTTAAAGAAATAGAGAAAATACTAAAAAATATTACTCAAGAAATTAAGAGGGGCGATTTTAAAGCCACTCCAGGATATCAGCAATGTAGGTACTGTGATTTTAGAGACATCTGCGATTTTGCTTACAAAATTTAAATTTTGTAAGCAAAATCGCAAACTCTAAACTCTAAATCCTAAATTCTAAATAATATTAAATACCAAAATTCAAAAATCAAAAATAAATAATAAATGTTTTGAATTTAATTATTTAAAATTTGAGTTTATTTAGAGTTTAGATATTAGAATTTAGAATTTCTAAGTTTTACAAAGTAGTACCATGTTAGAGAAGATCTTAAAGAACCCGTTTTTTAGAGATGCCTTATCCCTTAATTTGTTGGGCCTTTCTTTTATTTTTAACTTAATTTGTTGGACGATTCTTTTATGGTTTGTTGAGCCCAAAACAGAACCAATTACACTTCATTATAATGTTAGTTTGGGAATTGATTTGACTGGTCCTTGGCAGAGAATTTTTATTATTCCACTTTTGGGGCTACTGGTTATTTTTGTAAACACTATTTTAGCTAATCTACTTTATAAGAGATATCGCCTTCTTTCGTGGCTTTTGTCAGTAACCTCATTTTTAGCCCAAGTTGTCATTATTATTACTGCTATTTTGTTAATCATTGAAAACGCCTCTTAAATTTAGAAAATAGTTATATAGAAGCTACTCGTTTTCTTAAAAATGTTAACTGGTTCTCTTGATTTTCGTGGCA
>CAZYLA010000042.1:0-7870 GCA_964648435.1 uncultured Candidatus Saccharibacteria bacterium | reverse complement strand
ATACAATAATTTTTTGATTTCCAATCCTTAATCTTTAATAATGTAACAGTTTTAAAAGGTGAAATTTCGCCCTTACTTTATTTTCTTAATTACCCGCCATCTTTTTTCTTTTGAAAAGGGCCGAGTTTCTGCAATCAAAACCTTGTCGCCAACCTTATATTTGTTCTTCTCATCATGGGCTTTGTATTTCTTAGTGACTTTAATTTTCTTTTTATAGAGAGGGTGGGTTTTAAAACGTGTAACCGAAACAACAACTGTTTTTTGCATCTTGTCACTAACAATAATTCCCTTCTTTGTTCTTACTTTTTTCTTTTCTTTAACCATTTTTCTTCTCCTTAATTTCACGTGCGAGTCGCCGCTCATTTAAAACTGTTAAAATTCTGGCGATATCTTTTTTTACTTTACGTCTCTCACGATGGTTTTTAAGCTGTTCTGAGGCAAGCTTAAAATTATACTCCCTTAACTTCTCTCTTTTTTCTGCTAGGAGACGGCTTAGTTCTTTTTCATTTTTCTCTCTAACTTCTTTAATTTTCATATTCCCTTCGGTCAAATTCAAAGTTTAAAATGAAAATTTAAAATAAAGGAATGCATTTTAATTTTGAATTTAACATTATTTTTAAATTTCAAACTGTCATTTTCCATTTTGCCCGTCTCCCCAGACGTCTTGAGTCGTCAGGCGATTGGCGGGCAGGCATTTTGAATTTTACTTTTTGATGACAATAGAAGTTTTAATCGGTAGTTTATGAGCCGCTAGTTTCAAGGCCTCCCGGGCCACTTTTTCAGGAACACCATCCATCTCAAAAATAATTTTGCCCGGCTTTATTGGCGCCACAAAAAATTCAACCGAACCCTTACCTCCGCCCATTCTTGTCTCAGCCGGCTTTTGGGTAATCGGCTTATCAGGAAAAACTCTAATCCAAACCTTTCCTTGTTTTTGAATAAAGCGAGTGATAGCACGGCGAGCGGCTTCAATTTGTCTTGCGGTAAGCCGAGCTTTTTCTAATGCTTTCAATCCAAAACGGCCAAATGCAAGTTCCTCGCCCCGCGTTGCTTTTCCTCTAACTCTCCCCTTTTGATGTTTCCGGTGTTTAACTTTTCTTGGAATTAACATAGTTTTTATTAATTGTGAGTTTCATAATGCTAGTACCAGTTAGAAATTTTTCGCGAACGAACTTTCTGGAAGTTACTTATTAATAAATCCAAATGTCAAAATCCAGCTACTCGTTCCTTTGCAACGCAAGAACTCTTTTTTGATTTCTGTAGGAAAGTTCGACTGTTTTCTGACACCCCTAAAATCAAGCTCAAAGTTCAAAATCCAAATTTATAAAAAATAGTTTTGGGTTTTGAGCTTTGAGCTGGGGGCATAAATAAAAAATAAAGAAGAAAAGAGCTTGCCTAAGGAAATCATGGGCGAGTTATTGCTTTGGAAAGAAAACGAGTAGTTGACATTTGTCATTTGGATTTGGGATTTATTAATACCTGGCTAGTTAACATTATTTACTTTATTCTACTAACAACTATTTCTCTTCTTTACTTTCTTCACTTACCTTCTCTCCTTTATAAATCCAAACCTTAACTCCAACTGTCCCGTAAGTTGTCTTTGCCTCCGCCTTTCCAAAGTCAATATCTGAACGGAGGGTCTGAAGAGGCAAACGCCCCTTCCTCAACCATTCCTTCCTTGCCATATCCGCGCCATCAAGCCGTCCCTTAACCGCAACCCTTACTCCTTTACCTCCTCTCTGCATTACCCGGTCAACTGCTTGCTTAATTACCCTTCTAAAAGGAATTCTTTTTTCAAGAGCTTCGGCAATATTTTCTGCAACTAAAGTGGCGTCAAGCTCGGGCTTCTCAACTTCAAAAATATTAATCTTAACCTCAACTTTCTGCTCGAGATGCTTTTTTATAAGCTCTCGAAGTTCTTCGATACCGGCGCCGCTACGACCAATAATCATCCCTGGCCGGGAGGCATAAACATCAAAAGTAATGGCGGCCGCAAAACGGCTAATAACTACCTTAGAAATCCTCCCATTTTTTAATTTTTCTTTAATAAGGTTTCGAAAAAATGTATCTTCTTTGAGTTTTTTTCGATACTCTTTCTTACCTCGAGCAAACCAACGCGACCCCCAGTTTCTACTAGTTCCAAGACGAAAACTAATTGGACTAACTTTACTGCTCATTTTACCTAACCTGCCTTTCTTCTAAAAACTTTTTGGAAAAACCCCTTAAAACTTCTTTTTTCTTCTTTCTTTTTAAGCGGCTTCTTTTTCTTTTCCAGTCTCTCCTCTTTGAGTTGGTCTTTTTCTAAATCAGAAACTCTCTTAGTAACAATTTTTTCTTTTTTGACTTTTAATTTTCTCTTGGGTGTTGGTTCAATTTCGTTAAGGACAATTTTAACTTTAGATGTTCTTTTCAAAATTTCATAAGCCGCTCCCCTTGCCCGAGGCCGAAAACGCTTTAATGTCGGACCAGCATTAACAATGATATTTTCAATATAAAGATTGTCTTTTTTAAGTTTAAAATTGTTCTCCGCATTATGAATGGCAGAATTTAAAAGTTTTAATAAAGGATAAGCGACTCCACGCGGAGAAACCCTGAGCTCGTTTTGGGCCTCCTGAACTTTCATTCCTTTAATCACTTCTGTAACTTGCCGCACCTTCCGCGGAGAAACTCTTAAATAATTTAATTGGGCTGTCACTTGCATAGCGATTACTTACTTCCCTCTTTACTTTCTTTAGGAGTCGGCGTTTCTTCTTTTTTAAACGTGGCCTCTTCAGCAGAAACCCGTTTTCGGTGTTCCGCCTCAGCCGCAGCTTCCTCTTCCTTTCGAGCCATTTGACCACCATGTTTAATAAACTTTCTTGTTGGTGAAAACTCACCCAGCCGATGCCCAACCATTTCTTCAGTAATAAAAACTGGAATGTGTGTCTGCCCATTATAAACACCAATAGTATAGCCAACCATTTCCGGGAAAATAACTGAACGCCTAGACCAAGTTTTAATAATGTTTTTCTTGCTTGGCTTGGATGTCCTTATTTTCTTCATTAAATGTTCATCCACAAAAGGACCCTTTTTAAGTGAACGAGTCATAACTACTTCCTTCTCTTAATAATATATTTATCAGAGGGTTTGTGTTTTTTTCTTGTTTTAACACCCAGTGCGGGCTTGCCCCAAGGGGTCTTCGGGTGCTTTAAACCAATGGGGCTACGGCCCTCACCACCACCATGAGGATGGGCGTCTGCGCCCATGGCTTTTCCCCGAACTTTCGGCCTTTTTCCAATCCATCTTGCTCTACCTGCTTTTCCTAATCTTCTAACTCCGTGTTCTTTTTTGCTTATCTCGCCAATTGTTGCCATTGCCTCATCAGGAACAAGCCGAATCTCGCCTGAAGGAAGCTTTATTTGCGCCATTTTGTTTTCAACACCCATGAGCGTTGCCGCTGTCCCTGCACTTCTAACAATCTTGCCGGGACCTTTTTTAGTAAGTGCAATGTTGTAAACAAAAGTTCCTGGTTGAAGATAACGAAGCGGCATCCGATTGCCTGGTTTTATTTCTATTTTCTTTTGTGAAGCAACAACTTCTTCACCTTCTTTTATTCCTTGCCACGCCAGAATGTATCGTTTCTCTCCATCTTCATAAGAAACCAAAGCAAGATAAGCGCTTCGAGTAGGATCGTATTCAATTCTTACAACTTTTGCCTTCATATCAAATTTTTGCCGCTTAAAATCAACTTGCCGAATTTTTTTCTTGTGACCACCGCCCCTCCGACGGACAGAAATTTTTCCTTTAGACCGGCCGGCTTTTTCTTTCTTGCCTTTAGTCAGTTTTTTCAACGGCTTTACTTTTTTAGAAATATCTAAACTACTCACAGAGCTCTTTCCGCGTTGTCCTGGAGTTATTGGTTTGTAAACTTTAATTACCATCAGTATAAATATAAATTACTAGTTGATAATGACACGATTTACTGGTTCTCCAAAGTCAGAAGCGAATAATTGTAAATCGTAAAATTTCTAATACTTATTACTATTTACTAATTACTAATTTTAGACGCCTTTAAAGATTTCTATTTTATCGCCTTTTTTAAGAGTAACCACTGCCTTTTTGAAGCCGCTGACATAACCCTCGGTTCGGCCAAGGCGTCTTTTTTTTGAAGGCTTTTTAATTATATTTACTTTTAAAACTGTAACATTATAAGCTCGCTCAACTGCTTCTTTAACTTGATGTTTATTAGCCTCGCTTTTAACTCGAAAAACGTATTTATTTTCTTCAGAAAGAGCGGTGGCTTTTTCACTAACAATTGGGGCTAAGAGAATCTTTGCGGTCAGAGCTTCTCTATCCAGCTTTTTCTTTGGCTTTTTTTCTTTTGAAACCCTTACTTTTTTAGAAGGTTTCTTTACTTCTTCTTTAGGTTTTTGAACTTTCTTTTTTATAAAACTTAAAATGCCCATATTTACTTAGTTTCACGAATAATTTTAATAATCCAAATCCATTTTTTAAAAAGTTTTTGCAAATAAGAAAGTATTATTAAATCCAAATATCAAAATCCTAAATCCTAATCAATAACTAAAATCCAAATATCAAAAATAAATAGTTTTGGATTTCGAGCTTTGAGCTGGGGGGCATTAAAGAAGAAAAGAGCTTGCCTAAGGAAATCATGGGCGAGTTATTGCTTTGGAAAGAAAACGAGTAGCTGACATTTCTTGCTTTGGATTTTGAGCTTATTAATAAGTGGTTAATGAATCTTGCTTTTATTTCTGATATTTTTCTTTGATAACCGTCAAAGCGTCCTTAGTAATTAACAGCCATTTATTTTCTAACACATCCAAAATATTAAAATCACTCACCTTCTTAACAGTAAGCCAGGGTAAATTCCGGCTTGATTTTTCTATCTTATCATTCTTCTTGCTCATCACTAAAAGAGTTTTTTTGCCGCCAAGTTTAAATTTTTTCAATTTTTCACTAAAAGCTTTGGTGCTGATTTTATCCATGGTAATTTTATCTAAAACAATCATTTCTTTATCTTTTACTTTTGAAGACAAGCTCATTAAAAACGCTTTTTTTTTCATTTTCTTATTAATTTTTTTCTTATAGTTTCGCTCCGGACTTGGTCCAAAAACAATGCCACCTTTTTTAAAAATTGGCGAGCGCAGAGAGCCGGCACGCGCCCTACCTGTTCCTTTTTGACGCCAAGGCTTTCTGCCGCCACCACGGCGCTCGGCTCTTGTCTTTGTTTTCGCAGTCCCTACTCGCCTTCTTGAAAGCATTGCTACCACAACCTGATGAACCAATTCCGGATTTATTTCAACCCCAAAAATCTCCGCAGGAACACGGGTTTTGCCAACAACTTTTTTACTTTGATTGTAAACCTTGACATCCATAAATGTATATATTTAATATAGCTAATCAAAAAAATCAAGGAGGAAAAAGGAAAATGGAGGAAAAAATAAAGTGTATCGATTGTAAATCAGAGAACGTACAGTTTGTCGGGCAGGATTATCACCAATGCAACTCTTGTGGTAAAATATTCACCGATGAAGAGCTTGATACTTCTTGTACGAGGACTGAAATATGCCCTTTCTGTAGCTTAAATAAGCTCACTTCCTTTGAAAGATTATATCAGTTGCTTAGATTGCGGAAAGAAATTTGATGGAGCAATCACAAAGAATTCATAGTACCCCTTTTGGAAAAATCTCTCATCTCTAAAGTCATTTTACGGATGGGCTCAAAACAGCTATTTAGGCACCGAAGGTCAACTGTCAATTGTCAGTAGTTGATTAGTAGGTGCTTTTTTCTTTTTGTCATCTCGACTAAGCCCCACAGAATTGCGGGACGCACGAAGAGATCTCATTATACTTTCTAAAAAGCAACTGCAGCCATCAAATGTATTATGAGATCCCTCGACGCGCCCTGCCCTATTTTTTGCGCCAGTGGCGCAAAAAATAGGGCAGGGCTTGCTCGGGATGACGTTAATATGAATAACTAATTTCTATTTTCTAGTTTCTATACCATTTTCCAATTTCTATACAACTATTTTCTGTTTTCTATTTTTCTTTAATCTCCAACAGCGTTCCTTTTCTTCCTGGGATTGCGCCTCTTATAGCAAGAATATTCTTATCTTTGTCAATTTGCATTACTTTTAGATTTTTGACGGTTACTCTTTTTGCGCCCATGCGGCCAGGCATTTTTTTTCCTTTAAAAACTCTTTCTGGAAAAGCGGAACCAATCGAACCCGACTTCTTAAGGGCGTGGCGGTGACCGTGAGTAGCGGGTCCGCCTTTAAAACCATGGCGCTTGACCACACCTGCAAAACCTTTTCCTTTTGAAAGTCCGGAAACGGCAACCCTGTCTCCTTCTTTAAAAATATCAATTTTAATTTCATCGCCAACTTTAAATTTTTTTTCTTCTTCTTCAGAAATTCTAACTTCTCGAAGGTTTTTTAGTTTACCAACTTTCTTCAATTGCTTTTCTTGGGGCTTTTTAAGCTTTTTTGCTTCACCGAAACCAACTTGAATGGCACTGTAACCATCTTTTTCTTTTGTCTTAATTTGTGTAACCTTACATGGTCCAGCTTTAATCAAAGTCACCGGGGTAATAGCACCCTTCTCATCAAAGACCTCTCCCATACCAACTTTTTCACCAAGAATAAACTTTACCATAATTGTTGTTAATTACCTATTGACACTGTTCATCTGTTTCAAAACACCCTTCTCGTCTTTCAAGCTCTATTCCCTACGAATTACGAATAACTACGAATATACGAATTATAGAACAACCTTGAACTACTCGCTAATCGCTCGGGTTCAGGGTCTTTTTTTCAACCCCGCAGTACTGCGGGGTTGAAAAAAAGAAAATTCTCTGGGTAGCCACCAGAGAATTTTTTTCCCTAAACAAAGTGACTAATCCAGTTTGCCCCGGTAATTCTTGTCGGGGCACTTAAATTAGTGTTTTACCCACCCAAAAAACTTGGGAGGGCTTACATTTTCATTTCAATGTTAACCCCTGCTGGCAAATCAAGATTACCCAAAGAATCGATTGTCTTTGGCGAAGGATCAGTAATGTCAATGAGACGCTTATGAACCCTGATTTCGTACTGATTGCGGGCTTCCTTATGAACAAAGGGTGATTTTGTCACTGTATATTTACTTTTTTCAACAGGTAAAGGCACTGGCCCGGAGACCTTTGCTCCGCTCCGCATTGCTGTCTCCACAATTTGCCTAGCTGACTGGTCAATTAATTTGTGGTCATAAGCTTTAATGGTAATTCGGATTCGCTGTTTTACCTCTTCTTGCGGGTTCTTCTTTGCCATTAGCTTTTGAAAATTTAATTTAGTTGCATTCGTCCCCCCACTTTTGAGGCGTTGCCTCAAAAGTGGGGGGACGAATCTTTATCTATGTAAACTAAGAGCTATTTAATAATTTTAGTAACTACCCCAGCGCCAACTGTATGACCACCTTCCCTAATTGCAAACCGAAGTCCTTTTTCGAGAGCAACAGGCGCAATAAGTTTAACCGTAACTTTAACTGTATCACCAGGCATTACCATTTCTGTACCTTTTGGCAAAGTAACCTCGCCAGTAACATCAGTTGTACGAATATAGAACTGGGGTTTATAGCCGGTGGCAAAAGGAGTGTGACGACCACCTTCTTCTTTAGTTAAGACATAAACTTCGCCTTCAAATTCAGTGTGAGGAGTAATTGAACCGGGTTTCGCTAAAACCTGACCTCTGGCAACATCTTCTTTTTTGGTACCCCTAAGGAGAATGCCAGCGTTATCACCTGCTTGCCCTTTATCTAAAGATTTATTAAACATTTCAATACCTGTAACTACTGTTTTCTGAGTATCTTTAAGGCCAATAATTTCAACTTCGTCATTA
>CAZYLA010000041.1:0-7874 GCA_964648435.1 uncultured Candidatus Saccharibacteria bacterium | reverse complement strand
TACAAACGATTCAGTAGCAAAGTTTTGAAACTCGTCAACATAAAGATAAAAATCTTTTCTTTCTTCTTCTTTTGTATCCACCCGGCTCATTGCTGCAAGCTGCAACTTTGTAATCATCAAGGCGCCAAGAAGAGACGAGCTGTCTTCACCAATCCTTCCTTTTGAAAGATTTAGAATTAAAATCTTTTCTTTGTCCATTACTTCTCGAGGATTAATTGTTGACTTAGTTTGACCAACAATGTTACGAATCAAAGGATTTGTTAAAAACTGACCAACCTTATTTTGGATTGGGTTAATAGCTTCTACTTGAAACTGGCCTTGATATTTTTCGTATTCATCAATCCAAAAAGATCTAACTACTGGGTCTTCAATTCTGTTAACCACTTTTTGACGATATTCTTTATCGATTAGCAACCTCATAATTCCAAGAAGTGTGCTTCCGGGATATTCCAAAAGACCCAGAATCGCGTTCCGTAGAACATATTCAAGCCGGGGACCCCAAGTATCTGCCCAGATTTTCTGAAAAACGCCCAAGACGCCTGAGGCAACAAGATGCCGAAACTCAGGCGCCACTTTTTCCATTACATTAAAAGCAATTGGATAATCAAGGTCAGCCGGGTTAAAATAAATAACATCATTAATCCGGTTCCTGGGAACAAAATCAAGTATTTTTTCTGCGAGCTCGCCATGCGGGTCAACCACAGCAACTCCATGTCCCCGCTGAACATCCTGAATAATCATATGCTCTAAAACTGTAGTTTTACCAACGCCTGTTTTACCAATTAAATATACATGCCGGCGGCGGTCATCAGTTTTAATACCAAAACGGCGGCGCTCATTCCGAAAATTTGTTTCGCCTAAAATGGTTATTTCTTGCTCATGATTTCCAGTTATACAAGGCATAGGTTTACTATAAATGCTCTTTTTTCTTAATAAAGTATTAATAAATCCAAATGCGCGCCCGCCTCGCCTTGCTCGCATGGCGGGCGGGTCAAAATCCAGCTACTCGTTCCTTAAAAACATCAATAATTATACTTGGTTTCCATAGGAAAGTTTAGTTCTTTTCTAATGTCCCTAAAATCAATGACTAAAATCCAAAATCCAAATTTATATGAAATGGTCTTGTTAATCTTCGCTAATGTTTTTAAGAAGTTAAACTACCGGGAGCTCGGTTGGTGCGCCACCGCGCCGAGCTTTTGTTCTGGAAATCGTCGCTGCCTTAACACTAATATGAGGAAAATGATAAACCGTGGCGAGTTCTTCGGTATTGAAAACAAAACCCTTGTCTGAAAAGTCCCGTTGTTTATAGCGCCGTAAAATCTTATGTTGTTTTCTCTTTAGTCGCCACTTTACTAAAAGATAATCTGCGCCGGTCTTTTCTCCGCCCATCCCAGAACTTCCTGGTTTAAATCCATTTAAATCAAGTGCAGAAAACTGTTGCATTGCACCCATAAACGCAGCCACTCGCGCTTTGTTAAAAACACTCTTCTCTCCCAAGTAAATAAATCTCATTTTAGTTTGAAAACCAAGTTTGGAAATATTTCTTTGAATTGCCTCCAAAACAAAACGTTCGCCAGGACTTAAAAAAGCTGCTTTTGGAAGCATTTCTTCTTGGGCCCCTTTTTCTGAAGTTGTCTCGGGCGGCCCAAAAGGAGCCCTTAGGAGAGTTCCCAAAATACCTGCTGTCCCCTCAACAATTTTTTGAAGCAAATTTGGCGCCACCTCGACTTTCTCACCTAACTTTTCTTTAACAATTTTTTCACCCTCTTCTTTCCAAGAAGTGTCAAGAGTTGGCCGAATAATTATTTGAAACCACATTTCTTCGCCTTGTTTAATATTTGCCATAACTTCAGTTATTGCGGCAATAGGGTCAATGATTTTTTCTTCTGCAGCCATCTCTTCAAATTCCTTGTAGGTCCTAATTGGAATAGCATCTTCTTGGATAAGTTCAAGATTCGCGCCCCAAAGATCGTATTTGTCAGGAATATCTTCTTTTTTTATCCTTTCAGTATAATCAGACACTTCTCTAATTTCGGCTGTTGGATACTGGGCATAAATATGGGCTTCAACCAAATCTTTAAAAACTTTGGGGGTTCTTATTAAATACTGAACATGGCCACCAATGCTTATAAGCTCCAAACTTATCGTCGGCTGGACATAGCCCTGAATATATTTTTCAATAATGTTAGGATCTTTTTGAATTCCAAAAAAACCAGCGACCACCTGCTCCATTGCCTTTGGCGTTTTCTCATTGTCTTCAGGAACATCAATGGCAAGAACTACTTGTTCCATTTCTTCCATAAATCGACCTTGAATATAACCCATCCAAACTTTATAGGCAATCACTAAAAAAAGAAGGACAACAAAAATCCAGCCATAGCGAAGTAAAAAAGCACTCTGGCCTGCAAAAAAGTCGCTAAGAAGATTTTCTAAATCGATTCTGGTTAGAAATTCCATAATTTTTATTTTTAACTGTATCACTAAATAGAGAAGGAAAAAACGGTTAACAGAAATCGGAAAACAGTAGAGAAATCAGAACTACTCGTTCCTTTGCCACGTAAAGCGTTTCCTCTCTATTTACGCTTACTTGTTTACTTGTTCTCTCAATATCCCCTTTCGCTGTTTTTTGATTTCTATTTTTCCTACAGATTTCTGTTTCCTAAAGAACTGATTTTTTGTTTTTTTTAAATCCAAAATCTATCTTTTGCGTCTCTTTTAATTCTCTTATCCTGAAGGGCTAAAATAATTGTGTTGACTTGAACGCGGCGCTGTTCCAAAACCTTTTTGACAAGCTCTTCTCTAGTAAGCGGTCGAGCAGATTCTTTTAGCAATTGCCTTATGACAGCGCTGACAGTTCCTTTTTTAAAGCCCCAATCAGAAAGGGCATAAACGCCACGACCGATTAATACAAACCGGGGGTCCTTAATAAGTTCATTATGAACTGTTTCCGGATTCGCTTTCCGGGAGTCAAATTTAGCTTGATTGATTAAATCAGCTATTTCAGTAAAATGAGCTGGCTTGCCGTGTTTCTTGAGAACGAGATAAGCCTTCCCACGAATATTCCGCGGCAAAATTTCTTGCCACTCTATAAGTCCCCACTCTCCAAAATTACTCAGTGCAATCCCTTCACTTAAATCAAGGATTGCTCTTAAGGCATCGTCAGAAAGCTGACACAGATAACTCCTTGCACTAAACTCCTTTTTAACTCTAGAAATAAGCTCTTCTTCTAAAAGGGGTTTTTTCTCTTTTTTTAAAAGCTTGGTGATAAAAAAAATTATCTCTTTTGCTTGATTGATATATTCTTTATGAAGGGTATAGCCAGAGCGCACTTCTTGGTCAGCCGGAAATTTAATGAAATCGTCACCTACTTCTAAAAGAAAACTTGTGCTGGTTGCTTTAACAGTGTTAGTTTTCTCTGGACCTAAAAGTTTTTCTAAAATAAAATCAAGCGAAGAAATTCCTCCAACTTCTTCAAACGCTCTTCTTATAAATTGAGTTTCTTTAGCTGCCTCCTCTTCTTGAATTTTTTTACGAAGCATTTCTTTTGCTTGGTTTTCAATTTGGCGAATCCGCTCTCTAGTAACACCGAATTTTTGACCAATTTCTTGTAGGGTCTTTCGTGAACCCCCTTCCAGGCCAAACCTTTCCTTAACGACTTCAAGCGGTCTGGGAGGTAAATCTTGGACAATAAAAGCAACCGTCATAACAGGGTTAAAGTCGGCTTTTTCTTTCTTAAGGTTATTCTCGATAACCTTGTCCAAAATGCCTTTTCTTTTTTCTCGGTTAGTCCTTGAAATTTTCTTTCTTTTAGCCATATTCCTAATTTAATCAGTTAAAAAAAAATAATTATGATTTTAATATATCATAAAAAACAAAATAAGTCAAATCTCACTTTTTGGTGTAGAAGTTACCTTTCTTCTCCAAAAATCAAAAAATGCCCCTCGGGGCATTTTTTGATTTTTGGAGAACTTGTTTACTCCTCTTTTTCAGCTCGTTTTGCTTCAAACTCCCGAATTGCCTGAACTACTTTTGAATCTTCTTTTAATTCTTCAACAAACAAGATATGGTCTTTATTGATTGTCATTGAATCAATGGGACCGTGAAGCTCGCTCCCCATCTTAACTAAAGTAAGTCGGGGTTCTTCTTGTTGTTGGGGTGCTGGCGGGGTTGTTTCTTGGGCCTCCTCTTCTTTTTTCTCTTCTTTTACTCCTTCTTCTGCTGCTTTCTCAATCTCTTCCCGGCTAATATTAGCTTGCTGGGGTTGAGGATTTCTAAGCTGAAGATAATAAATGTTCGTCAACCTTGGGTATGCTGTATCCATTTTCTCTAAATAGCCAAAATAAACTTGGCCATTTGTTAAAAAGACGGCGCTAAAGACATCTCCTTTTGCCTGCTCTTCAGTCTTGTCACTCTCTCCTGCTGGTGTTTCTTTTGTCTTCTGATAATAAAGGGCTGTAAAAACAACAAAGAGAATCACAATAACAAGCACTAAAATAAAAGGTAGAAAACTCCCTCGCCGCGGTGGCTTCACCTTTTCTTTTTTCTCTTTTTCTTCTTCCATATCTTTTAACTCCTTTAATCCCGCCTTTTGCTGGTTTTTTAAAAAATAAATCACTAAAAGGGCGGGATTTACTTATTATTTGCCTTATTACTTTATTATTGCTCAATATAAAATCCTGTCAAGGAAAAGTTGTCCACAACTTACCCCGCACCTTTTTCCAAATAAATTCTAATTCTAATAATTCCTTTGCCTTTTCTCACTTTAATGATTTTGCTTTGGTATGGTTTATAGCCCGTCTTACCAATAGTCAAATAATAATCACCAGGTAAAACCAAGAAGTTGAAGCGGCCTTTCGTGTCACTCACTCGCGTCTGCATAAGCTGACCTTCTTTGTAAAGTCTCACAATCGCCAAAACAACTGGTTTTTTTGTCACCTTATCAACAACCACCCCAAAGGATTCTCTTGAATAAATAGTAATAATGATCTTAGCCACCAAAATGACAAGATAAATGAAAAAGATAACCTCGTTAAAAGTGCTCGGTATCACTAAATAAGTGAAGAGTGAAAAAGCTGTCCCAAAAATGATGAGAAGATAATTAACCCGTTCCAAGAAAATCTGAATATAATGAAGCACCTTAAAGACAAAAGCTCTTGATACCTGAACCCCTTTTGTCTCTGGGTCTAGAGGAACATAAATACTGATTGCCGGTGGTTCTTTTTCGCGCCGACTAATCTCCCCACCTTGGTAACAAATGACGCTAGCACCTCGATAAACTGTTGCTGAAAGCCGGGAAGGGAAAATATAACCTGGCTTTATAACTCTAATATAATATTTACCTGGCGGCACAAAAAAGCCAAAACGACCCAAACTATCAGTGAATTGGGTTTCTTTAAGTTTGTTAAACTCAAGGTCGTAAATTCTGACAACTGCATTTTTTATTGGCTCTTTAGTTTGGCTATCAAAAACAATTCCCCAGGGTTTGCCTCTTCTCCTAAGGCCAAGAAGGGTTAAAAGAAGGTAAAGGAGTCGCCAGAATAAATACGGCAGTTGAGAAAAAAGAACAGGAAGCGAAGAAATGGTAAGCGGCACCAAACTCAAACCCACATTAAGCGCAAGAAGCGGCTCGACAAGTTTCTTAATTAAATCTGTCACTAGCTTATTCTCGCGAAGCTTTCTAAGTTTATCTGGCACTTTGCTAAGTCCAGGAATTTTTTCCAAGAGTTGCTCTGAAATTGAGGGGCAAGGTGGGCAAGGCGGACAAATAAATTCCGCTCCCTGAATCGCAAACCAATAGCTATCCGGTGGCATACAGTGTCCAGCTAAATCACACCCATTAATAACCACTGTAACCACCCCAGAAAGAAGATCTTCGGGGTCTACACAAACAGTATATTCAAAAGGGTCACCACTGTAATCATAACGATTGCCACCACTTTTTTTATAAGCAATACCGTTTACTAAAACCTCAACCGTATTAATATCAACTCCTTCACGGTCATCTTTAATATGAAAACAAACATCAGTGTTTGGTGGATTTTCTGTTGAAAATCTATCTGGATCCCAAAGAAGAGTATAAGGTCCTTCGAGCAGATGGCCGGTAAAGAAAGAATAATTGTCCTCCATTGAATTGCCGACAAAATCGGTTGCTGTAATTTTTACTTTTACCTCGTAGTCCTCTGGAAAAATATCAACTGGCCGGATAGTAATTTGATAAGAAGTGGGGATCCCAGCATAAGTAAAGTGAGCAGGGTCAGCTGCACTATATTCAATCCCATCAACATTAACGCGGAGTTTATTAATGTCAACCCCACTACAATCATCCTTAATGTCAAAATTAACCGTAGTGTTAACCGGAACATTTCGTTGGTCTTTGTCTGGACGTCGATTCTGAACATAGGGCGCTAATTCATCTGGATAAATAGTGTAGCTGCCCCCACTTGCCTCGCTTAAAATATCAACGCTTGTAACTGTTTGGGCAATATTACTGTCAGTTGTCGAACCAGGGGTGAAACCAAAATTAACTTCCGTCTGGCCAAGATTAAGACCCCGAAAAGGAATTCTAGCAAAACTACCTGAACCAGATCCGCTATTATAGGGACTGCCAATTGAAAAACCAGTGAGCCGGATCTCTCCTTTTTCAGTATCAACATTATTATCAATATAACTTTGGTAAACATTGCCTTCGTGAATTTGGACGCCTGACCGACTAGGGTTAACATCAACCACTTCAAGCATACTGGTGTCATAATAAATATAAAACTCGGCCGCATTGGTGTCCGCATTGTCTGTGCCGATACGGACATCTATTTCAAAAACCTGACCCTGACAAAAACTGCCCTCTCCCGGAGAAAGCCGAAAATAAGCATTTTGGGCCTCTGCTTCTTGGAATAAAAAGAAAGCACCACTAAGCAAAAGAAAACCAGCAATAAAAATTGCTGTCAAAAACTTAAATTTTTTTAATTTACTATTTACCATTTACTATTTACGACTCATAGTTAGAACGCGTCGCCCCATTTATGATAATTATCAATTAGAATCCCAAGGTCAATACTGTTAGTGTCTCCTTCTAGATTAAAGTCAGTCCGTTCAAACATAGTATGATAATGGTCAACAATAACACTAATATCTATTGAATTAATATGGTTGTCACCCTCAACGCCATCAGTATCTCCCGCAAGGAGGTAAACTGTCTCTAAATCACTCATATCAATATAGTTGTTGCCGCCAGAAATAGGAACGTTGCGCTTAATGAACCGAAGATGAGAATAACCCTTTGCACCAATATCAGTCAAACCACCGCCGCCAGCCGCCTCCAAGTCAACATGGTAAATTGCCTCGCCAGTAATATCATCACTGTCAGCCGTGGCGCTATAAAGAACTACCCCATTTCTTCCAAGTTCAAGTTTAAGGTGGGTTCGACGGTGCCCAGGACCAACTGGCGGCATTCTTTTTTCGGGAAGGGCTTTAACCGTGATCACCGCTTCTTCACCAAGCATTGGCGGATAACCAGAACCAAGATCTTCTCTTCTCCCCTCAAAACCTTCGCCAATTTCGCCAATAGAAGTCGCGGCGTCATAGTCGCCTGACTCAACAGGCCCGCCGCCATCGTCTTGGGTATAAGGTTCCAATTCATAATCATCGCTTTCCATTAAGGCAAGCGCTCTATAAACAGGAACAGTCAAAAAAACAAAAACCATTACTAAAGTTAAAATTTTCTGATACGCAAAAACTGGCATTTTTGTTTTAAAAAAGCCTTTCTTAGATTATACCTTATTTTATGAACAATTTAAAACTAATCAAAATCCAATTAATTCAATTTCTTCTTGAAGTTTGATTTTAAATTTTTTAAAAACTTCTTTTTTGGCTAACCT
>CAZYLA010000040.1:0-8139 GCA_964648435.1 uncultured Candidatus Saccharibacteria bacterium | reverse complement strand
TAATATTAACTGTTTTCATAATACTATATCTGTACCATTTCCCTTAGTATACCCGTGAACTGTGCCCCTTTGACTTTTTTAGGTTGTTTTGTTAAAATAAATATAAGTTTCAAAAGAAAGGAGGGAGTGAAAAATGTTATCTTCTGGTAATGGTTTTCCAGTCAGAATTCACTCCCTTAAAATTAAGGATGAGGGAGTAGAACTGATTGCGAAGGCGGGCCGCAAAAAGCCGCCTTTCTGGGCTTTGCGAGTCGAGTTTAACAATGGAAGTACCTTTTTGGTTGAGTTTGGCAGCATTCCTGGGGTAGCAGATGGAAAAAGTCCGGAGTTTGTTTCTCGGGCTGGGCTTGTGAATGACGCGGGAGAATTCCTGGTAGGCATGAAACTTGGGAAGCGCGGAAAGCGGGGGGTAGACCGCTGTGACTTTACTCTCTTTGGCAGGAAGCTTCTTTCAGAACGTGAACTTCTTGAGTATTTTGTGGCTATTCTTCAGTATTTTAGGACAAATGATTTGCCGTATATTAATGGAAATAAAGAAGGAAGAATTTCTAGGTCAACAGTTCAGAATCTGGCGATTATTCCCAGTCAGTTAAAAATAATAGCTCAATATAAAGAGGGATAAGTGTGCCGTTCCATAACATAGTTTTTGTGGAGCGGCTTTTTCCCCTTTTTTTGCCCCCTGCTAATTTTTGCATTTTTCACAAAAATTAGCAGGGGGCAAAAAAAGCCCTTGACAATTTTTTTCACTTTTTCTATAATTAAAGTTACCCCCAAAACTGTGGAAAACTCGAGATTACTGAGAGAAAAAGAGAAGGGAGGTGAGTCCGATGTCTCTCGGATTTAACTCTCGAGAAGGGGCGGTGACTAAGGGCATTCTGAGGATGCTTCTTGAAGAGGGCGGCATGACAGAGGTGCAGATTTTCGGGTCTATTACCAATCCTGGGTATATGCCGGATTATGTTGGTTTCGACCGCCAGAGCGTAAGAGATGCTCTGAGACTGCTGGTCGAAAGATGGTTTGTTGTGAAGAAGGAAGACACCTATTGTCTTACAGGCCTTGGGAGAAAGTATGTGGCAAAACAAAAAGGAGGGAACCGCAACCATGCCAAATTACCCGTCACTGAGGCATCCGCAGACGTTTCTGGCTGACACGCGGCATTCTGTAAAAGTGAGGGAAATAGCCCCTAAAATGCCCGCAAGTTTCTTTTTTTCATCCTCTGAAGTAGAAGTTCTGCTTCTACGGAGGACGGACAAAAAGGAAATAAGCGGGCGTTTTTATATGTCCCGACAAAAAATTCTAAAAAATTAAATTTTTTGTCGGGACAAAAATATGGTATAATACAAAAGGAATGAGTGTGCCATCTTGGGATCTAATTATTCTTTTGTTTTTTGCGGCTAATGTTGTTTATGGCTTAATTCTCCGCCGGGACAGCTTAGTGATTTTAATTGTGAGCACTTACATTTCTTATGTGGCCACCATTGCAGGCGGAGGAATTATTTTTGCTCTCTTAAGTCGCTTTTTGCCGAAAATTGCTGCTTCTGAGAGTTTTGTCGAGGCAGTAACATTTTTTGTTTTGATTATTTTACTAAATTTATGGGGCGAGTATGTGGCAGATGCGTTTTCTTTTGGTCGAGGCGGGACTGCTTTACTACTCACTGCACTTTACGGTGTTTTAAGCGCAGGCTTGATTATTACTTGTCTTGTTTCTTTTTTACCCCAAGATATTCAAAGTAATTTAATTTCGACATCTGATTTACTTCGTCTCCTCTTAAAATTTGAGCTTTTATGGTTCTTAGTGCCGGTACTTGCAATGATTGTTGTTGGCTTTTTAGGCGAACGCGGTCGTAAGTGAGCTTGATAGTTGGTAGTAGAAGGACGCCAAAAAACCCGCCGAAGAGGCGGGTTTTTTGGCGTCCTTATTTCTTATTCCACTTGGCAAGTTCTTCTTCTGTTACGAAGCGGAAGTATTTAGTAGGTGGATACTGGACTACAAGCTGTTTGCTTTCAGGATGCCGGCCGACAATTTTCCAACCTGGCTGAAGCTCTTTTGTGCCATCTGGTTTTGTAACAAGAACATTGACCTCGTGACCTTCTTTAAAATCTCTGGTTTCTGTTTGCGGCTGGCCCTTACCTTCAATGGTCGAAGATTCTGGGATTGCTTCTCTTTCAATTTCAATCCGGCTGACATCATGAATATCTTTTTCTGGACTAAATGGAGTTTCTGGCTGCACTAAAGCAACATTCATTTTACCAGGATTATAAAAGCGGATGAATCTTCCACTGGTTCCAGTTTCAAAATCTATTTTTGGGTTTGCGGTGGGAGTATGACCCCCAAGCCAGACTGCTTTTTCAGCGTCTTTTTGCGGTAAAAGATTCCGTAATGTTTTTTTAGTTGCGTCATCTCCAGTTTCTATTTCTGCAGTTGCTGCTTGCCAATCCCTTGTCCAAATAAAGTTTTGGGCAAGGTGAGGATGTTTTTTGATATTAATGATTTGGTTTCTTGTATATTCTTCCATTGGTTCGGCGTGGGAAAGAACAAATCCTTTACCAACAGCGGCATAGGGGAGATTTTCTTCAAAGGCATGGTATCTTTTAATAAAATCCGGAGGATATTTTGCAGCGAGGTATTGACGGACAGGACGGTTTAGCGGAATATGAAATTTTGATAACCTGAGTTCTTCAATATCGTCATGGTTGCCGCGGAGATAGTGAAAATGTTCTGGTGATGCAATTTTTAATTTCATAATCATGTTTGCTGCGCCAAATGAGTCAGCCATTTCCGCGTCCATATAAGGTGAGAATTCAAAGTTATTTCTTGCTTCTTTTTGGATTCCAAGCCATCTTTCTCGGGATCCACCCAATTCTGTATGAAGAGCATCGCCAAGACAAACGACTTGCAGTTCTCCACGCATCATTTTTTCAAGATTTGAGCGGCCGCTTTCATCTTTTTCAAGCATTGCTTTTAAAAGATACTCTCGCTGGCCGTGGATGTCGTGAAGAACAAGGGTGGGAATATCCTTTTTCAATTCAATAAGACCACCCCCTCGACCTTCTGTATCCCGAGGTCTGATTTTTTCTTTCTCATTTTGAAGGATTTCAGTTGCTTCCTGAAGATCTCTTTCTAGCTTTATGGGGTCTATTTCTTTTGCCTCCACAATGCGGCGGAGTTCTTCTTCAAGACGAGCGGTTTTTTCTTTTTGGTCGATTTCCGGCGGTCTCTCAACTTTTGTTTCTAAAAGGTTAATTGCCATGTTTTTTACTCTGTCAAATAATTTTCTAAATTTATAAATTTAGAAAATTGGCCAGATAGCCATTTATTAGCAGGGTGAATTTTTATTTCCCGATAGTTTTATTTTAGCATAGTTTTTAAAGAAATAAAAAAGAACGCCTCGATAGAGACGCTCTTTTAATATTCTTTCTTTTACTTCAATTAAAAGGGGGACGTACAAAATCAATTGTTTGATAGTAACAAATTTTTCACAAATTTTGCACCTTGAAATTAAAAAAGAAGGGGTCCCGAGCGGTTATGCTAACCACTCTGGGGCCGGTTGTTGAGTGCCGACGAGCTCACACGGGTAATGCGTACACACATATGGCGGTTATTCTCAGGATAGCTGTATCCTGGGAATATGTGTGTATCTATAGCTAAAACAATCAACGAAGAAAGATTAAGGTGGGTTTTACAGAAAGGTTCGTGTATAGTTTAGGATATTTCACATATAGATTTAAAAAGTGGGCGCAGAGGGAATCGAACCCCCGACCCACGGCTTAAAAGGCCGCTGCTCTACCTAGCTGAGCTATGCGCCCCTAATTGACAATTGATAATCGCGGGGATGTCAAAAAAGCTTAGCTTTCCTATAGAAATCATGAGTGAATTTTAGCGTCTCTGAGGAACGAGTAACAACAATTATTTTTTGTACTTATATTTTAGTCTAAACCTCTAAAAAAAGCAACTTTTGAAACATTTTAAAATCAATTTTTGGCTAATATTAGCGGAAAATAAAGGACTTTTAAGATTTGGGTCTTGACAAAACTTCCCTATATGTTATAATGATGTATCCTGAAAGATTAGAGAGAGATCTTTTAAAAAGAGGCTACTTGTTTCCCTGCAAAGCTTAGAAAGCGTGTATGATTTCCATGGGGAGGTTTATTCTATTCTTTGACGTCTCCGCTAAAACTCTAAAAGATTAACTCCACCTACGCTAAATTTTTCTTGGCGTAAAGAGGAGAGAGTGCTGTCTCTTTATAAGCGAGTAAGAATTGAGGGTACAAGCAAGACAACATTTGACCCTGACAATTTTTACTGCTTTGTCCTCACAAGGGGGACGGGGATAAGGGCTTTCCTCTTTACACTAAGGAAAGAAATGGCTAAACTGATTTTCTGACCATAATAATAGTTAGCGGAGGACAGTCCTCCGCTAAATAGTGAGTTTTTAGAGAGTTGGAGGGGATAGTAATCTATGCTCTCCAACTTTGTGGAAAAGCTTTCTGAGAAAGTAGAGACTGGGGAATTTTAAAAAAAGAAGGGCTTCCCCATAGAAACCAAGGGAAAGATATTGCTTCGCAAGGAAACGAGTAGTTCCAACTTTGCGAAAAAATCTCTTATCTTTTGAGCATTTTCCAATTAAATGCTCAAAAAGTAGGAGAGAGTTGCTCTTTTTAATGTGCTCCCGCTTTTTGCGGGACAATTCCTGGGGGCTTTCCTTTTTTGGGAAACTCCAGGAAGCTGTCAATTAACTTGGGTAGATTGCTTTTTTAGAAATATGCGGATTCCCTGACCTCGTGTCAGGGGAAAATCTCTCTCCTCCCGTATGTTTTTAAGAGGCGCTACTTCAGGTTTGATTGGCAGCTTTCTGGAGTTATAAATCCCCACACTAAATGGATAATAGTATCCTTGTCTCAAGATGTTTTCAGAGACTCAAGAATTCATTTTTATATCGAAACATTTTGTAAGATTATAAAGGAGTGAAACAATTATCCATTTAGTGTGGGGATTTTCTTTGCCAATATTTTTAAAAGGCGCTATAATAAAGAGAGAAAAAGCTGCTTTTAAAAGACAGTATTCTTAATCTATCTACAATTTTATGAGCTATCGGACAAACTACGCTGGTGAAATTACCAAAGAACTAGTTGGCAAAAAGGTAAAACTGGTTGGTTTTGTTGATTCTCGACGAGACCATGGCGGCTTGATTTTTATTGACCTCCGCGACTGCACAGGCAAGGTTCAAGTTGTTTTTGATAAAACGGTTTCAGAAAGTGCTTTTCAAGAAGCAAAAAAACTTAAAGACGAGTTTATTGTCCAAATTGAAGGTATTGTCAAAGAGCGGCCCAAAAATCTTGTTAATCCAAAGATAGAAACCGGGGCAATTGAAATTCCAGTTTCGAGGGCTAAAACAGTTGCTGAAAGCAGGTTGCTTCCTTTTAAGCTTTCTTTGGGAGAGAAGGTTGAAGAAGACCTTCGGCTTCGCTATCGCTATTTAGACCTGCGACGGCCAGAAATGCTTAAGATGTTAAAGTTGCGACAAGAGGTCAAAAATTTTACACGGCGGTTTATGGCGGAAAAAGGCTTTATTGAGATTGACACGCCAATTTTAACCAAGAGTACGCCGGAAGGCGCTCGGGATTTTATAGTGCCTTCGCGGCTTCATAAGGGCAAATTTTATGCTTTGCCGCAATCACCCCAGCAGTATAAACAACTTTTAATGGTGGCCGGAGTTGATAAGTATTTCCAATTTCCGCGTTGTTTTCGGGATGAGGATATGCGAGCGGACCGAGTTTTTGAATTTGACCAATTTGATATTGAGATGTCGTTTGTTGAACGTGAAGATATTTTGAACTTGACTGAAGAATTAATGATCAAAATTACGGAAAAAGTCCTTAAAAAGAAAATCCAAGAAAAGCCTTTTCCGCGGCTTACCTACAGAGAAGCAATGGAAAGATACAAAACTGATTCCCCGGATTTAAGAAAGAACAAGAAAGACAAAAATACTCTTGCCTTTGTCTGGGTAATTGATTTTCCACTTTTTGAATGGCGTGAAAGCGAAAAGAAATGGGGTCCTTCTCACCATCCCTTTACCGCGCCCAACGATGAAGATATAGAGATTCTTAAAACTTTTAAGGACCCAAAAGAGCTCGGTAAGGTGCGCTCAAAGCAGTATGACCTTGTTGTAAACGGGTCAGAAATTTTTGGCGGCAGTATTAGGATTACCGATCCTAAACTCCAGTCATTAATTTTTGAAATTTTGGGCCACAGCAGAAAAGATATTAAGAAAAAATTTAGTCATCTTTTAGAAGCATTTTCTTACGGCGTGCCGCCTCATGGTGGAATTGCCGGTGGTTTTGACCGCTTTTTAATGGTGGCTTTGGGTAAAAAGAACATCCGCGAAGTTATTCCCTTTCCAACGACTGGTCAAGGGACTGCTTCAGTAATGGACGCGCCGAGCGAGGTGGACGAGAAGACTCTTGAAAAAGAATTAGGGATAAGAGTCATTAAAAAAGACGACAAACAACAGAAGACAGATAAAAAAGATAAATAGTCTGTTATCTGGTGTCTGCAATCTGTTGTTTAATATTTATTATTAATTAAGGAGAAAGAGCATGGCAATTTTAAAAAGTGTTTTGAATTTGCTTGATAAAAATAAAATTAAATACGAGGTGATTGAGCACCGGAAGGTTTTTACCGCTTGGGACTTGTCGCAAACAGAGCATATAAAACCAGAGCAAGTGGTCAAAACCTTGGTTTTAAAAGCAGACAATAATTTTTGTTTGGCGCTTATCCCTGCTTCAAAAAATTTAGATTTTAATAAAGCTAAAAAAACTTTGAATTCTTATTTAAAAAAGAAAGAAAAAAAAGCGGTTAAAAAAATTTCTTTTGCAACTGAGGCGTGGATGAAAAATAATATTAGCGGCAACATTGGCGCTACCCCGCCTTTTAATTTTTTACTGCCAAAGAAAAAAGAAGAACCACTTCCGGTTTTAGTTGATTCAAGCTTACTAAAAGAGCCGCAAGTTTTAATTAATACAGGCGATTATAAATTTGCTTTAAAAGTGAGACCAGCTGCGCTTTCTAAAACTCAAGAGATTTTAAAAGGAGTTATTGGCAGAAAGAAATAAAACTATTTTTCCAAAAACCAAAATTTAGCGGAGGACTGTCCTCCGCTAATAAAAAATCTATTAAGTATCAACAATTAACTATTAGCAATTTTATTTTTTATGTATAAAGTAAAGCTTAAGGAATTTGAGGGTCCACTTGATCTCCTGCTTAGCTTAGTTGAAGAAGAAAAACTCGACATTACTCGGATTTCACTTGCTAAGGTTACAGATCAATATCTTGAGTATTTAAAAAAAATTGAAAAAATAAATCCTTCCGCGTTGGCGGATTTTTTAGATGTTGCTGCAAAACTGATTTTAATTAAGTCAAAAGCGCTTTTGCCGGTTTTAGAACTGACGAGCGAGGAAGAAGAAGGAATTGAAGATTTAGAAGCGCAGCTCAAGCGCTATCAGGTTATTAAAGAAGCAGCAAAAAAAATTAATCGACTATTAAAAGAAGGCAAAATTGCCGTTCCAAGAGAAAGTTATCTTGGACTTCAAGTTTCTTTTTATCCGCCCCAAAACTTGGGTACAGCCCTCGCTCTTAAAAAATATTTTTTAAGAGCCGCGAGCAATTTGCCAAGCTTTGAGGATTTGCCAAAAGAGGTTGTTCGAGAAACTGTCTCTATAGGGGAGATGATTAACAATATCCAAAAAAGGATTAAAAAAACTTTTGAGCTTTCTTTTGATAAAGTTGTTAAAAAAGCAAAGACAAAAACAGACGTTATTATTTCTTTTTTAGCAATTTTAGAGCTTATAAAGCAAAGAGTGATTGTTGCTGAACAGAAAGGCCTTTTTTCAGAAATAAGTATATACTCTAAAAAAGATAAGCCCGAGTATAATTATCATAAAAGAAAGATTGTTCAAGAAAAGTAGTATTACGAAATCCAAAGCAAGAAATGTCAAATCAAATCCAAAATCCAAATTTCAAAAAAATAAATAGTTTTTTGGATTTTGAGTTTTAAGCTTGATTTTAGGGGTGTCAGAAAACAGTCGAACTTTCCTACAGAAATCAAGTACGATTCTTAGCGTTTCTAAAGAACGAGTAGC
>CAZYLA010000039.1:0-8237 GCA_964648435.1 uncultured Candidatus Saccharibacteria bacterium | reverse complement strand
CAAGAGGAATTGCGCTCCCAATTTTAATTTTTACTTGTTCAGCAGTTTGATCACCAATAGCAAGACTATGCTTCTTCCGAATATAATCTGAAATCGCCTGATCAAGTTTTATTCCCCCAGTTCTTACAGAAGCGCTCGCCACAATTCCGCCCAAAGAAAGTACGGCTACCTCACTAGTGCCGCCACCAATATCAACAATTAAATTCCCGCTTGCCTCTTCAATTGGAACCTCGGCCCCAATTGCCGCAGCAATTGGCTCTTTTATAATGTAAGCGGTTTTGGCGCCGGCTTTAATCGTTGCGTCAACCACGGCCCGACGCTCAGTGCTTGTTATTCCCGCAGGCACGGCAACCATCACTTCTGGTTTAAAAAAGCGAATCCGCGGCATCACTTTGTCAATCAAATAACGAAGCATTGCCTCGGTAATTCGGTAATCCGCAATTACCCCATCCTTAAGGGGGCAAGAAGCAACTATTTCTTCGGGTGTTCTTCCCAGCATTTCTTTAGCTTCTTCACCCACTGCTAAAATCTTGTTATCAGCAATTGAAACAGCCACTACTGAAGGTTCATTAACAACAATGCCCTTCTTGGGGAGATGTACTAAAGTATTCGCTGTACCAAGGTCAATGCCTATTTTCTTTGCAAACATCGTATTTAACGGTTAATAAAATTCTAAATCCTAATCTCTAAACTCTAAATAATATTTTCTAAATAATATTTAAATTCAAAATTTAAATATCCAAACTTTTGTTTTGAATTTTGAGATTTATAATTTGAATTTGTTTAGAATTTAGAATTTGGGATTTAGAGTTTTTAAAACTTCCTGATTTCAGATTTACTATCTATATTCTTTTGATATCCGCTCCCAATGCTCTCAGACGTTCATCAATCTTTTCGTACCCGCGATCAACTTGGTAAACTTCACTAATTTCACTTTTACCTTTTGCAAGGAGAGCCGCAATAATCAAAGTTGCCCCTGATCTTAAATCATAACTCGCAATTTCTTGGCCGTAAAGAGGAGTTGGTCCAGTTACAAGCGCCCGGTGGGGATCGCAAATAATCGCGTTGGCACCCATTTTGTTAAGTTCATCAATGTACTTCAGCCGGCCCTCGTACAAAGTATCGTGAATTAAGCTCGTTCCCTCTGCTTGGGTTGCTAAAACTGCAAATGGTGCTTGAAGGTCAGTTGGAATCCCAGGGTAAATTCTTGCCTCAACCTTACATGCTTTTAACCGCGGCGAATGCTCAACTTGAAGAGAATTTTCTAAAACCCTAATATTTGCACCAAACTCTTTAAGTTTTAAAAGAGGTAAGTCCGCGTGCTCGGGCCGGACATTCTCAATTTTCAATTTACCCTTGGTAACTACCCCCGCAATCGCAAAAGTAATTGCCTCTGTGGAATCTGGAATAATAGCATACTCTCCTTCCTGTAACCTCTTGTTTCCTTCTATTTTTAAAATATGCGCTCCAATAATCTCAACTCTTGCGCCCATCTTAGCTAAAAAACGAGCAAGGTCTTGAACGTGCGGCTCTAGGGCTGCAATTCTAATTTCAGTTTTGCCTGGGAGCGAGCTAGCTAACATTAGCACGTTTTCTGTTGCAGTCACGCTAAACTCCTTTAGAGTAATCCGAGCTGGCGCCAATTTTTTCGCTTCTAAAACATAATCCCCTCCCTCGGTTTTTATCTTCACTCCAAGGGCCCTAAAAGCATCTAAATGAGTATCAATTGGTCGTGCTCCAATATTACAGCCACCAGGATGGGGAATTTTTATTTTCCCAAAACGGGCTAGCATTGGCCCCAGGAGCAAAATAGAAGAGCGTAGGAGCTTTACTTTTTCTCTATTGAGCTTATCTGGTTCAACATCAGCTGTATTAATTTTTACAGTGTGGTCTTCATAACTGACCTTTGCGCCCATTTCTTCTAAAATCTCTAGCATTACTTCAACATCTTTAATCTTGGGAATATTTTTAATTATAAAATCCCCTTTTGTAAGAAGCGTTGCCGCAATAATTGGAGTTGCTGCATTCTTTGAACCGCTTATTTTCACAGTCCCTAAGAGCGGCTTGCCGCCGTTGATAATAAACTTCTCCATAGTGGTTATATTTTAACAAGAAGAAGAACAAATGGCAAATGATATATTAACATCAACAATTAACAGTTGACAGTTAACCTTGCACCGAAGAATATAGCTTTAAAGCCATATTCTTCGGTGCAGTCTAAAAAACTTATACGGGTAAACCCTATGTAACACGCGCGGGGACACGACATAGAGAAAACAAAAAAGATTTTCTTATTTGGATTTTATAATATCGCATTTTCGGCACCAGGTTAACTGTTAATTGTCATCATCCCTTGCTTTTTCCCTCTTTTCTTGCTACACTTTAAATCACCATGACAAGGAAAACACGAGTAATTTTAGCCTCTTTAGCGGCGCTTCTCTTTTTGATTTTAGCGCCGGTTTTGGTGTTGTATTCAATGGGCTATCGCTTTGGCACAGAAGTTAAAGCTGTGGGAATGATGTATCTTCGCTCTGTTCCTAAAGATGCCAATGTTTATATTGATGGCAAACTCTTCAAAAAAACAACCCCCACGGCAATTACCGAACTTAAAAAAGGAGAATATGAAATCAAAGTTGAAAAAAACGGTTTTTCTACATGGAAAAAGAAATTGCCCGTCTCTCCAAATGTAATTACTGAAGTAAGAAATATTTACCTTTTACCTCTTTCTTTAACCCCTAAACTCATTACAGAACATTCAATTACTTATTACAAAATTTCTCCTTCGCAAGAAAAAATTGCTTATATTACAGAAGACGAAGCAAGCCGCGGCATTTGGATATTAAACCTTAAAGATCTTTCAAAAACCCAAGTATTTAGTAAAACAATTTATAAAAACCTGGAAGTTCCGGATACAGTTGAATGGTCTGGCGATAGTAAAAAGATCCTCTTTCTGGCTGAGCCAGAATCAAAAAATTTTAAAGCCACCTCTCCAAAATACTTTATAATTGATATTGAAAAGCCAACTGAGTTTATTGATCTCTCTAATTTTATTCCCACAACAATAATTCAAGAGCTACGCTGGCACCCCACTGACTCTAATAGAATTTTCTATACTACTCAAAATAAAAGAGAAGAAGTTTTGGGCGTCTTTGGATTAAATTTAGTCACAGGCGAGACAGTGCAAATACTTTCAGGAGACATTATTAGTTATGCCTTTTCAAGCAATGAGATATATTTTGTCAAAAAGAAAAAGGTGTCTTCACAAACAAAAATGGAATTTTGGAAAGCAAATTTAGACGGCACAAACCCGCATTTGATTCTCGAATCTTTACCGCCGGAAACAGATTATCAAATCCTACTTTCTCAAGATAAAAACGTTCTCCTTTTCACCCCTTCGGGCAAAAAACTTTATTTATTAAATCCTTTTTCTGATCAACTTGAGATCCTCGAGGATGATGAGGTTACAGAAGCCAAATGGTCTCCAAATGGAAAATACATTCTTTATGTTAAGGATAACCGTGAGTTCTGGGTTTATAACTTTGATAATAAAAAGAGTGTCTTTTTAAAGCCAGGTGAAGAAATGCGTGTGGCTAAATACGCTGACCCTATTCAGGAAATTGCTTGGTTTTCGACTTCAGAGCACATTCTTTTCAAGATTAATGGCGAAATTAAAATGATTGAGGTTGACCCAAGAGGCGGCATTAACTTAAATAAAATTACAGACTGCAATTCAGCTCAAGAGTTCAATGTTGGTAAAGACGGCGAAGTTTTTTACTTTGTCAACGCTACTCACGACACCGAAAAACTTTATGAAATTCTCCTGACCGAAAAAGAAATTATTCAGGATATTATTAGATAACAGTTAACATTTCACAATTAACAGTTAACCTGCGCCAAAAAAACCACCTTAAAAGGCGGTTTTTTTGGCGCTAGCTGGGGACGACAGAAAAGGAAGAAAGAGTATAAAGGAGAACAACAAAAAAAGAAAGGGCATGCTACATGGAAATTGTAAGCGAGTATTAACGTTGTAAAGGAACGAGTAGCTACCTCTTTCTCCACTGCGGAGCCCGACGGGCCCTCCGAAGGCCTGGTTTCTTTCGTTCTTTTTTGCGGGGGTCCCGCGTTAGAAAGCCCGCGTCTTTTAAGGTCTTTTTTAAATCTTTATCGTGTTTCAAAAGCGCTCGAGCGACCCCCAAAGAAATCGCCTCTGCTTGGGCTTTTATGCCCCCGCCAGAAACTTTTACCTTAATATCAAACTTACTTTCTAAATTGACATGCTTCAAGGGCGCTGAAATTATTTTTCTTAAACTAAAAATAGGAAAATATTGTTCTGACCCCCTGTCATTAATTAAAAACTTCCCTTTTCCAGGATAAAGTCGCACCCGGGCAACCGCGCTTTTTCGCCGGCCTGTTCCCAAGTAATATTTTTCTTTCTTGCCTCGCACTTTTTTTACAGGTGAAGTGGAGGATTTACTTTTTTTTCTAACTTTCATATTTTACAAGTTTCTTATCTTTATAAGAATGCTCGGCTCCTTTAAAAATCTTGAGTCGCCGCATCATTTTAGCTCGAAGCTTATTTTTTGGAAGCATCCGCAAAACCGCTCTTCTTAAAACCTCACAAGAATTTTCTCTTAAAAGTTCTCCTAATTTTTCTTCTCTAAGATGACCAGGATAGCCGGTGGGACGAAAATAAATCTTCCTCTCTTTTTTTCTGCCAGTGACCCTTATTTTATCTGTATTGGTGACAATAACAAAATTGCCTTGGTCAAGATGATAGGCAAAATCTACTCTTTCTTTCCCTCGAAGAAGGTCAGCTATTTCTGTAGCTAATCGACCTAAAATTTTACCTTCAGCATCAACAAGATACCACTTTCTCATAATCTCAGTCTTTCTCTTCTTAGGTTTTGTTTTTACCTCTCCAGTCATAGTCATAAATTAAATAATCTCAATTTGGACAATAGGGGCTCTATCTCCTTTACGCTGGCCTAATTTCGTAATTCGAGTGTGGCCACTTTTTCTTTTCTTAAGCTGCTCTTTTAGTTCTTTTGTTAATTTGTTTACTACGGCTCGGTCCTTAAGTTCCCCAAAAAGTTTTCTTTTAGAAGCCAATGAATCTTTTTGGGCGGTTCTAACAAGACGATCAAAATAGCGCTTTAACTCTTTTGCCTTACCTTCAGTTGTCTTAATTTTGCCATGAAGAATAAGCTCTTTGGCAAGAATTCTTAAAAGAGCCCTCCGGGGTCCTTTTTTTCTTTTTAAAATGCGACCTCTTTTTTGATGCCTCATATTAAAACAAAAAATCAAATAGTAAAAAGTAAAAAAAACACTATTATTTATTTTTTCTCTTTTTTAACTTTTTTCTTGGATGGCGTTTCTTTAAGAGTTAAGTTGAATTTCTTAAGCGCTCTTTTAATATCAAGGACAGCCTTATCTCCAAGTCGCGGAATGGTTTTCAACTTCTCTTCATCTAGCTTGCAAAGTTCTTTTACCTTCTTAATATTAGTATTAATAAGAGCGTTCTCTATTCGTTCCGGTAAATTAAGGCGGGTTATCTCTAACACTTCACTTTCTTTTTTGGGAACTTCTTTTTTCTCTTCTACTCGTTCTGTCAACTTTTCTTTAACCTCCCCAATTATGGGCTTAAAATGATCTGTAAGGATACTTGCTGCTTGCGAAAGGGCTTCTCTAGCTTGAATTGTCCCATCAGTTTCCACCTCAATTAAAAGCCGATTATAATTTGTCATTTTCCCAACCCGCATATCTTCAACATTATAACTCACTCTTTCAATGGGGGTGTAAATTGCATCAATAGCCAATACCCCAATTTCTTTTTCTCTACCTTCTTGCTGTTCAACAGGAACATATCCCCGACCCCTCTCGGCAATGAGTTCCATTTCGAATTTCGCCTTCTTATCTGTTAAAGTGGCGATCTCCTGTTCTGGAGTCACAATCTCAACACTTGAAGGACACTTAATATCTTTTGCCTTAACTTCTTTAGGACCGCTTGCCTTCAGGGTCATTCTTACAGGTTCGTCACCGTGGACCTTAAGCCGAATTTTCTTAACATTTAAAATTATACTGACAACATCCTCTTTGACAAAATCAATTGTTGTAAACTCATGGTCAACACCTTTAATTTTAATTGCAACAATCGCTGCACCAGGTAAAGAAGACAGAAGCACACGCCTCAAGGCGTTGCCAATAGTTACGCCGTACCCGGGGAAAAGCGGTTTAATTTCAAAGAGTCCGAAGTTATCTTTTTCTTTAAGACATTTGATTTTATTGGGCAACCTTAATTTTTCCATGTACATTTCTCCTTAATTAATTTTAAATTTATTCATAAATATAGGGATTACAAATCATGGTTAAAGAAATTAGAAAACAACTATTTTCCACTTCCATCTATCTTGAATAAAACTCGATGATTAGTTGAATGTCTGCGCTTACATCAAAATCTTGCTTCGCAGGATAAGCAACTACTTTGCCAGTCAAATTTTTAATATCTAATTCAAGCCACTTAGGAGCTTTATAATCTTTAATTTCTTCAATTAATTTTTTAAAGTAAGTTTTTTTCTTTTTTGACTCTTTAACGGCAATTTTGTCTCCTTTTTTTACACCGTAAGAGGGAATATCAACCCGACGGCCGTTTACTAAAATCAAACCGTGAGAAACAAGCTGCCTAGCCGCTCTTCTTGAAGGCGCAAACCCAAGCCGAAAAACAACATTATCAAGCCGTCTTTCAAGAAGCTCTAATAAAATTTCACTGGTAACGCCTTTTTTGGATACAGCTTTTAAAAAATAATTCCTAAGCTGGGCCTCATTAAGACCATATATTGCTTTAATTTTTTGTTTTTCACAAAGCTGGGTACCATATTCAGAACGGCGGCCCCGTCCTTTTTGACCATGCACTCCCGGCGGATAATTTCTTTTTGTAAAGGGGCATTTTGGAGAAAGACAACGACTTCCTCTTAAAAAGAGTTTTTCGCCTGCCCGCCTACATTTTCGACATCTTGGATCCATAAATATTAAAATCAAATATCAAAAATCAAAATTAAGGAATATATTTTTAACTTTTATTGTTTCTAATTTTTGATATGTATTTTTAATATTTGATTTTTGCTTTTTGATTTTATTTTTATACTCTCCTTGGTTTTCTAGGACGACAGCCATTATGAGGAACAGGGGTTACATCTTTAATTGAAGCAATAGTGAGACCAGCGGCACCAAAAGCCCGCACTGCGGCTTCGCGCCCACTCCCAATGCCCTTAACAAAAATATGAATTTCTCTGAGACCGGAATCAGTTAGTTTCTCTAAAACATCCTCAACGACTCGCTGAGCTGCGTAAGGAGTAGCTTTTTTTGCGCCTTTAAAACCAATTGCGCCCGCACTTGATATAGCAACACTGCGGCCATTTAAATCAGTAACATTTACAAGGGTATTGTTATAAGTTGACTTAATATAAACATTTGCGGTTTCAAGTTTTTTCTTAATCCGCTTTCGCTTAAGGGGTTTTTTTACTTCCTCTTCACCCCCGGAAATTTCTTTTACTCTTTGTTCGCCCATAAAATTAAAATCAAAATGCAAAATGAAAAATTAAAATTCAAAAAGAATTAAATTTAAAAAAGTTCTTTTTGGGTTTATTATCCTCTTTACATTTTGAATTACATTTTGATTTTTGCATTTTAAATTTTGAATTTATTATTATGTTGGTTCCGGAGGCGGCTTTCTGCCAGAGCCAACAGTAACCCGCTTGTTGCCACGCACGGTTCTCGTATTTGTCCTTGTTCTCTGGCCTCGCACCGGCAGACCTTTAAGGTGACGGATTCCCCGATATGAATTAATGTTCTTTAGCCGTTTCACATTGTCCTGAACTATCTGTCGAAGTTCTCCCTCAACTTTAAAATTTTTATCAATATAATTTTGGATACGTTTAATTTCGTCATCACTAAGATCCTTGACTTTCGTGTCTGGCTTAACATTTGTATTTTTTAAAATTTTATTAGCCCTGCTTTGACCAACGCCAAAAATATAAGTCAATCCAATTTGGACTCTTTTTTCTTTTGGTAATTCAATTCCAGAAATCCTTGCCATAGGTTTATTGTTATTGATTGTATAATTTATTAAAAACTGAATTGGAATAAGGGAAACTATATTTTTGTCTAACGAAGTATTATCAAATCTAAATGTCAAAATCCAGCTACTCGTTCCTTTGCAACGCAAGAACTCTTTTTTGATT
>CAZYLA010000038.1:0-8464 GCA_964648435.1 uncultured Candidatus Saccharibacteria bacterium | reverse complement strand
TATGGAAATCAAGCACGATTCTTAGCATTTCTAAAGAACGAGTAGCTGGATTTTGGGTTTTGAGCTTAATAATCTTAATAATATTGTGTTTCTCGGTAATTCTATCTATGTTATAATTATAATATGAAAATCTTCACCGCCATTATCTTAGGATTCCTTCCAGGTATTATTTGGCTCATCTATTTTTATTATAAAGACAAACGGCCAGAACCTAAAAAATTAATTATCATTCTTTTTTTACTCGGCTTTATAGGGGTTGTTCCAGCGGCAATTATTGAGCTTAGTTTAGAAGAAATCTTTCCCTTTCTCCAAAAAGAAGTTTTACCAATTATTATAATAAGTTCTTTTTTAATTGTCGGCCTAGCCGAAGAAATTATAAAATTCTTAGTCCTTTTTAAAAAGGTTTTTAAAAAATCTGTATTTGACGAAATGATTGACGGCGTTATTTATGGAGTTGCGGTTGGATTTGGTTTTGCTTCTTCGGAAAACATCTTAGCCATCTGGAAACTCGGTGAAGACATAATTATTCCCCGTTCTTTAAGCGCGACCCTACTCCACGGAATTACCGCAGGAATCATTGGTTTTTATTTAAGCGTTTATAAATTCAGGAAAAGAAAAAAGAGAGTTCTTTTGAAAGGACTTGTTATTGCGATTCTTCTCCACGGGATTTATAATACTATGGTTACTTCTCTTACCTCTTCATCGTTTTTGATTTTAATACTATTTATGATTCTTATTTATTTTCTCCTGTTTTTAAAAATTAGAAAAGCGAAATATCTGGATTCATCACGTATGGTTGTGAAAGAAAGTCAAGGGAAGTAAGGACGCAAGTACTAAAAAACACTTCATAAAAATTTCTAATTATTCTGGGGGACTTTTTAGAAAGATAGGCTTGTAATCGGAAACCATGGGAGGGGTGAGTGTCTCTAGAAAACGAGTAGCAACCTAATTGACCTGAACAATGATAAATGGCCAAATGCCTATCGTCTAAATTTTGATTATTGAGAGTTGGGATTTGTGATTAGATTAGAGCAATTAAGAAATTAGGTTAATTTCTCCATTTGCATTTTTTATGGGCCTAATCTATAATAACTAAATGGGCATTTTAAAATTAATAAGCATTTAATTTTATGATTAGGGAAAAAAGATCATTTTTTGAGAGATTAACAGGTATTAAATCAAAAGACGAAGAAAATGAGGAAGTCCCTGAGGAGGAAGAAGTAGAGGCAGAGCAGGGAAATGAAATTGCGGAAATTCAGGAAGAAAGCTCTGTGGCATCACCTCAAGAAGAGAGTCAAGAAGGACAACTCACGGTTGATGTTTTTCAAACTGAAGATGAAATTGTGATTAAATCAACTATTGCTGGAGTAAAACCTGAAGATTTGGATGTAACAATTACTAATGACATGGTCACTATTCGGGGCGAGCGGAGCCGCGACGAAACAGTTTCCCAAGACAACTACTATTATCAAGAATGTTATTGGGGGTCCTTCTCACGCTCAATCGTTCTCCCTGTTGATGTTATCAGTGAGGAAGCAGTTGCCAAGCTAAAAAATGGCATTCTTACGCTTCGCATCCCAAAAGCAGACCGAGTAAAAACAAAGCGAATTTCGGTTGAAGAAGAATAGGGTCTTTAATAAATGGCGGCCGCGTGAGCAAGGACTTGCTCACGCGGCCGCTTTAATTTTATTGATTTTTTAAAAAAACTATAATAAACTGAAAATAAAATAAGCTCCGCACCCCGCGGCACCGCCGGGTACGGGAAAAAAATGAAAAAATTTTCTCAAAGAAAATCAATAACTTTTTTCTTAAGCGGCCTTGCGTTGGTAGTTCTTTTGCTATTCTCTTTAAGTCTTCTAAAAACAATTTACAGTGTTAAAACTTTACCCGGCTTAAAAATCGCTAATCAACATTTTGGCAATCTTGACAAAAACACAGCTACCTGGCTTCTTGAGAAAGAAATCCGCTCCCTTAGAAAGCAAAAAGTAAAAATCACTTTTCAGGAAAAAACAGTTTATCCTTCTTACGAAGAAGCCGGGATTAACATTGACTCTGAAAAAACTATTTCTGAAGCGATTAATCTTGGCCAAGAAAATACTTTTTCCTTTGCTTGGAAATTAGGCCGTTCCCTTCTTGATAAGGAAAACATCTTAGTAAAAAGCACTGTCAATAAAGAAACCCTTCACGAATATCTTTTAAATAATTTTAAAGAATCAATTGAGCCGGTCCAAAACGCTACTCTCACTCTTAATAAGGGAAAGTTTGTAGTGGTGCCTGAAAAAGCAGGCAGAGATGTCAACTTAAAAACCCTTGCTTTAAAAATCAAAGAAAATATTGCCTTTTTAAAAAGACCTGAACTCCAGCTTGTTTTAGAAAAAAAAGAGCCCGAAGTTTTCCAAGACGAAGTTCAAGAAGCCCACGAAAAAGCCCTAATTATGGCAAGTGCGCCTTTAACTCTTAAGTTTGAAAAAGAAGAATTTATGGTCTCTCCAAAAGAAATTAAATCCTGGATTTCTTTTAAGCCCGTGCCTATAAGAAAAGATGAAACTATTAATATGATTCTTGGCGCAGAAATTGATTCTGAAAAAGTCAAGAATTATCTCGAAGAGAATATTAAAGATGAAATCAATCAAGATGCAGAGAACGCTCGTTTTGAAAAACAAGGCGATAAAATTGTCGCTTTTGCCCTGCCAAAAAGCGGCCAAGAGCTGGACATCAGCGAAAGCGCTTTAAAAATTAAAGAAGCCCTTGAGAATTTTAAAAATAAATCCGAATTAGCGGTCAAAATAACGCCGCCAGAAATAACTGATGTGGATACAGGTAATTTGGTTCTCACTGACCTTTTAGGGGAGGGTGTTTCTAATTTTGCGGGCTCGCCTAAAAATCGGCGCTATAACATCTCGCTAGGAATTAGGAAAATCCACGGCTATCTTATTGGCGATGGCGAAATTTTTTCAATTAACAAGGCCTTGGGTAAAGTTGGACCTGAAGCCGGCTATTTGCCGGAGCTTGTAATTAAGCATGACCGGACGGAGCCGGATTTTGGCGGCGGTCTCTGTCAAGTTTCAACCACGCTTTTTCGGGCCGCAGTTAATGCGGGTTTAAAAATTGTGGAGCGCGAGCCCCACGCTTATGTTGTCCGCTATTACGGCACCCCAGGAATGGACGCCACAATTTACCAGCCCTCTCCTGATTTAAAATTTTTAAATGATACTGGCAATCCAATTTTAATTCAAGGAGAGGTAAGCGGCAATTACGCTTATTTTAGATTTTATGGCAAATCTGATGGCCGGATTGTCAAAACACTCGGCCCCTATACCTATGGCCGCAGTCCTGACGGCTCTTCTAAAGCAAAGTGGATCCAAGAAATTTATTACGGCGACACCCTTGACCGCCGCGATGTTTTTTTAAGCAGCTATGAGCCCGCAAGCAGATACCCAACCCCTCAAGCCGCTGGCGCTAAAACCGTTAAAATTGCTGAACTTGGCCAAAAAGGCAATGACCTTTTTAATGACGGCAAATATGAAGAAGCTCGCAAAGCCTTTGAAGAAATCTTAAAACTTGACCCCAATCATGCAGGCGCTAAAGAAAGTTTAAAAATCGTTGAAAAGAAACTCGCTCCCAAGAAAAAACCTGCCACCGAAGAAAAAAAAGAATAATTATAAAGGCCTTTATGAAGGCCTTTATAGAGGCCTTTAATAAAAATTAAGCCGCCCAAATTTTTGGCCTTGATGCCAAAAATTTGGGCGGGCAGGCAAAATTTATGATTGATAAATTTTTAATATCATAGTGGCCACCTAGGTGGCCACTATTTTTAGGGATTTTTGCTATTTGACGGGAGTTTTTAAAATAGGCTTTTAAGTGGCCGCCCCGCAGTAACTGCGGGGCGGCCACTTTTTTGTCTGGGCCAAAAAAATACTTGACAAATAATTTTTAGGGATTTATATTAAAATCGTGCTTTTTGAGAAAGCATAAGGAGGGAAATCTGAAAATCAGAAAGGGGGTGCTCTGAAGTGACAGAGTCGACAAATGAGCCTGCAGGACAAAAGATAATTGCTTCTGCGGTCCAAGAAGCAGAAGAAAATCCTAAAAAAGGAGATGATATTGAAGGAGAATGGAACGTCAACTGGGAGCACGGCGGAGACCATCAACATTCAAGCTGAAAAAAAAGGGGGGGGTAAGCAACATTGCTTATCCCCTAACTATTTTTACAGAGAAAGGCAAAACCCGTGAGAGTAATACCTATCATCAAACCCCAATCTACCTTCTGTAATTTAAGATGTGAATACTGTTTTTACCGTGAGACCAATCAGGAAGAAAAAGTTGCTCCTATGAAACAAAGTGTTCTAGAAGCTCTTATTAGAGAAACCCAGACTCTAGGAGATCCTTTCGTTGAATATGACTGGCTTGGCGGAGAGCCGTTGCTTGCCGGTCTAGATTTTTTCCACGAAGTGGTAAGGATCCAACAACACTATCGGCAAAACGGCCAAGTAATTATAAACAAGATTCAGAGCAATGGTGTTCTTGTTGATGAAAGTTGGGTTGATTTTTTTCAAAAAAATGGCTTCCAAGTAGGCATCAGTATTGACGGTCCAGCGCGTTGTCACGATCGATATCGAAAGGACGATAAGGGCCAAGGAACTCACCAGAGAGTTCTTGAAGCTATCAGACTTTTAAAAAGGGCTAAAACTGTAAGGTGGGGAACTATAACTGTAGTAAGCAGAGCAAATGTTGAATCTCCAGAAGAAGTTTATCGTTTTTTTCTTTCTGAAGGAATCCACAAGATGGCTTTTAACCACGTGAAAGCATTTGATCGTCATACCGGCTCTCCTCTAGAGTTTTCACCAACTCCCGAAGAATACGTCAATTTCATGAAAACCCTCTTTGATTTTTGGCTCGCTGACGATGATCCCCGCATTGACATCCGTCAATTTCACAGCATCATGCAGGGCATTCTTGGGGGACGCTACCGTCTCTGCACCTATGCTGGCCAATGCTATCGCTTTTTCTCAATTGATTACAACGGCAATGTTTATCCTTGCGAAGACGATACTCCCACTGAAGAAATCTGCTTCGGCAATATTACCGAAGGATGGCAAGCCATTCTTAACTCTAATAAATACCAACAGCACCGTCAGCTCATCAGTGATATAAGAAAGGAATGTCAACAATGTAAGTGGTACGAGGTCTGCCGTGGCGGCTGCTCTCGCAACTACAGGCTCTATATTCCCGGGGTTGAGCATAAAAACTATCTTTGTGAAGCTGAAAAATCTATCTTTGAGTATGTTTTTCAGCAAATGCAAAAAGTTCTTCCTGATCTGAAGCTCCTCGAGCAAGGGAATTAACCTTCTTAGGTTTCTCTTGCTCTTTTTTTTAGCTCTATAATAAAAGAATAAATATTCTTCAAATAGTTTTGGTCAATTCTTCTTTTGTTATTTACATATTCTTTTGCTAAGTCATAACCAACAAGACTAATGTAACGAAATAAAATTCTTTGATCTAAAAATGATTTTTTTAAATTCCTTCCTTTCAAAAATTTTTTGGCTCTTTCTTTAACCGGGAGATTAAAATATTTCTCTGCTAAATAACCTTGGGGGGTTAAAGAGCTTGCTATTGCCTCTCTTAAGAGTATTTCTAAATCGTATTTTGTCTTCCCAACCTTTATAAATTTTTTTACACCTATTTTTCTCATAAAATTATAAGTCAGCTTCTTTAAATAGTTCCCCTCAAAAAAAGAATGAATTATTTCGTGAATCAAAATAGCTATTGCCTGCCTTAACTCGTAAGAATTTTTTTTAACTACACCTCTCTCTAAAAGAATTATTCTCTTTTCACGTGCTTTACCGCCCCCGCCTTTCTTAATGGGTACATAAATAAGAAAGATATTAATACTACCCTTAGGAACTCTTTCGCCATAAAAATCGGCCAAATCAGAAAGTATAAATTTTATTTTTTCTTTATTGCTTTTAATGAAATACTCAAAATTTTTCTTGTTTATAAATAACTTTGGCCTTGCAACCTCCCAGATTTTTTCAAAACGGGGGCTTAAACCACTAAAAACTTTCTGTAACAATTCAAATTCTTTTTCTGCGGTTAATTTTTTTATTCTTCTCCAGAGTTGACTTTTATTTTTAGATGTTGTAAAGACAATATCTAGGTAATCATATTTAAATTTAAGATTGCGATTAGTATATTTCCTAATAATTTCTCTGCTTTTCTTTAGTGACTCTCTCTCTTCCTGGGTAAGCTTCCCTGTCAATTTAATCCATTCTTTATTATATTCTTCCCGGCAAGAAGGAAAGCACGCCGCTAAATTTGAGACAAAGAAAAATAAATTAGCAGTTTTTGAAATGTAAAAATTGAATCTCATGTATCTCTTTTTACAAATAAAAGGAGGTGGAGGAAATGCAATATTGCATTATCATAAAAGGACCTTCGGCTGTGGGCAAAACTGTTGTAACAAGAAAGTTGGTTAAAAGATTATCTCAACATCAAAAGATGGCGGTGATACCAGGTGACTATCTTGCTCATTTAGTGGAACAGTGTAATTTCACAGAAGAACAGCTTGATCTCAAATATGAAAATATGTTGCTCTTGATAGGCAATCTTCTCCGGCACGGCTATAATCTCATTATAAACGATCTATTCAGAAGAGTAAAAGATCTTGATGCCGTTGTTGCCGAAGTAAAGAAGTATGTAAATGTACTTCTTATCTTTGAACTTACTGCCCCATTTGAAGTTCTTTCTCAAAGAAATAGAAGCCGCGATGCCCTTGACTATATAAATGAGAGTCGACTTAGAGAGCTTCAAGAAATTTGTGAGGGAATTCACCACATTAATGAGGTTATAGTTGATACAGCCAGTCACAATATCGAGGAAACAGTGGATTTAATCTTGGAAAAGCTAACCGCTTTCCAGAAAGCGTAGAGTATCTCTCTACGCTTTTTTCTTACTGCTTTAAAACTTTGTTTTTGTTATAATTTTCTATAATAAAGTAAATAACAACTATAGAAGATAATTTTAATATATAGTATGCCATCAAATAAATTACTTAAAAAATTATTTAAAGAAGACCAGCAAGATCGACGTAAAATCAAAGATACAAAGCAGTTTATGAATTGGCTTGTTAGAAGAGATCTAGAAAGGAGAAAAAAGCTTCAAGGGTTAATAAGGAAGAAATTGCTTAAAACTGCTGAAGATTATTTTATGGCAGCGATGATTTTTCAGCACGGCGGCACCGTCCAATATGTGAAAAAGGCTAGGGAGCTTGCTAAAAAGGCAATGGGACTTGGCAACAAAGATGCCCGCTGGCTTTACGCTGCCGCAACCGACAGAATTTTAATGATGCAAGGCAAAAAACAAAAATTCGGAACTCAATATGTCCAAAAAGACGGAAAATATCAACTTTATCCTGTAAAATCCCAAAACAACTGACAACGAGAGAAAGAAATACAATGTTCCTTGTTTAAAAGAAGCCAAAGCCAGAGCCAAGCGCTGGGATAAAAAATAAAGTCAAATTACTAAATTAAAATCATGAAAAAATCTCAAGTTAAGATAACTCCAAAAATCTCAAAAATTGCCCAAACTCTCAAATCAGAAAACGAATTTGAAACTGTTTTTAATATTATAAAATGGATTAGAAAAAATATTAGAAAGTATAAAAACGAAAAGAAACGACTAGACCTTCTTCGTAAAAGAACTGCTGATGAAGTAATAAAATCTAAACGATCAAGCGGCTGTGGTGATAAAACGATAGTATTTATTTCACTTGCTAAAGCCGCAGGACTCTCAAAAGTTATCTTTGTAGAAACAATAGAAAAAGAATTTTTAGAAGAATGGCCCAAAAAATCAATCAGAGAACATTCCTTTGCTGATGTCTATATAAAAGGGAAAAAATATATTGTTGACCCAACGCTTGGTAAAGTAGGGTTAGATTACAGATGGTCGCCCAAAAAAGAATTTATTGTTTATAAAAGGGGTCGGGATGCTTGGGATATTGGTATTAACAGTTTTGAAAATTTAAAAAAAGCATACGTCAATTTTGAAAAGAGCTTCAAAAGGAGTATTTTGCTCAAAATGAAGAAAAAATAAATTGCTTCATTGGCTTGCTGCAGATTAGTTTATTCTTCAGCAGTCGCTATCGCGGCCATATTTTTAAAATTGCGGAAATTTTGCTTCTTGACAGGACTTTTTTATGATGGCACACATTACCCAATTACCTTGACAAAATTTAAAAGAATTGGTTATAATTCAGATATCCAAAACAAAAGGAGGAAAATGACTATGAAGGGGGAAATCGTTGTTTCACTTGCTTTAGCTGTCTTCCTGGGAGGAGCTTGCACTACCTGGAAAAACGCAAACCCTTATTCCTTGGAATATTCGCGGGAATTTCAGAAGAAATTTGACCAGAAAGTGGCAAATTGTCTTGAGGCGAGTGTGACGCATGACGGCCGGATTCGTGTCA
>CAZYLA010000037.1:5652-9477 GCA_964648435.1 uncultured Candidatus Saccharibacteria bacterium | reverse complement strand
TAAAACTATAAAAATTTTAACATAAAAAAGGCGGCGAGTCAAAGACGGTTCTCTACTCGAGCGGCAGGTTTTTCGCGCCAGTTGGCGCGAAAAACCTGCCGCTGTGCACGCAGTTGACTAAAATAAAAAACCGTGTTAAACTAAAATAAAATTAAAAATCTTTTTGATTTTTGATTTTTAATTTTGTTATTATATGTCTCGAGTTTGCCAAATTTGCGGAAAAAAGACAAGGGTGGGCCATAAACGCAGTCATTCTAATATTGCAACCAAAAGGCGTTTTAAACCCAATCTTCAAAAAGTTCTATATAAAGGCAAAAAAGTTTTGGCTTGCACTTCTTGTATTAAATCACTTTATAAAGAGAAAAAATAAAAGTTTTTTTATATTTTTAAAGAAAATTATAAAGGCCAGTTCTCTGGGCCTGTTTTTTTGCTTCTTGAAATTCTTTTTGAGTAATTCCTCTTGAAAGCTCTGGAAAAAGATAAGCTCGGTGTGTTGGATAATACTGAGCCATAATATTAACGCTCGTGTTTTTAGAAATTTTTTTCGCAACAAACTCCATAACCTTCTTAGTGCCGGCTAGACCATTTGGCAGGACAAGATGCCGAATTAAAAGGCCGGAAACAGCTACTTCGTTTTTAACTTTCAAATCGCCTACTTGACGTTGCATTTCTAAAAGCGCTTTTTTTACTACTTCCCAATAATTTGGTGCAGCTGAATATTTCTTCCCTAATTTATTATCTGAATATTTAACATCAGGCATATAAATATCAATTACGCCATCTAAAATTTTTAAGGTTTTTACAGAATCATAGCCCCCAGAATTATAAACTAAAGGAATTTTCAATCCTTTTTGAACTGCCAGAAAAAGAGCTTCAAGAATTTGGGGCACCCAAATAGTTGGTGAAACAAAATTAATATTATAACAGCCCATTTCCTGAAGATCAAGCATTATTTTAGCAAGCTCTTCTTTTTCTATTTCAACTGCTAAGGGTCCTTGGGAAATTTCAGCATTTTGACAAAAAACGCAAGCCAAATTACAGGAAGAGAAAAATATTGTGCCTGAGCCGCCAGCTTGACCTGAACCTGCCTGTAGTGAGCCTGTCAAATCTGCCGAAGGACCCACAAGAACGCTTTCTTCGCCAAAATGAGCGTGATAAGCAGATACGCGCGCTTTTCGGCCAACACGGCAAAAGCCAGGCTTCTTTGGAACATCTTCCCTGCGGTCTGCCCCACATTTTCTGGGGCAAAGCTGACAAGGTGAAAGAAGCTTCTCTGCTTTTCTAATTCTTTCCTGAAACGCTTTTTTAGAAATTTTAAGATAGCGGGGTGGTCCCATTTTCTGAATATTTATTATATTTAGTTATATAATTAATTATATAACTAATTATATAACTAAAGCGATTTTTTAAAATTGGCATTTCACCCTAAAAACCAGTAAAATTAAAATAGGATGTCTTCAAAAATTGTCCTTATTGCTATTGCTGTTTTAATAATCCTTTTGATTGGCTTTCTGGGCTATCGATTCTATTTTCCAGCCGCGCCTGAAAAAAATCTGAAGGAACTACCCAAAGAAAAAAGTTCCTTAACACCATCTCAAGAAAGAGAAAGCTCTTCTGGGCATTCATTTAAAAACATTTTTATTGCTGATTTTGGCCAGAATAAGGTCTTTGGGGTTAGCCGCGAGGGCGATGTTTTCTTTGAGTATGACGGGGTTAATCCCCGGCTCCCATGGTCAAAACAATTCTGGGTAGCTGAATATGTAAGTGTGGCACCTGATGGGAATTTAATGGTCACAGATGCTCAAGGACAACGAGTTGTAAAAATTGACCGGAAAACAAAGAAGATTCTTTGGGAATATGGTCACCGAGAACACCCAGGGTGTGCCCCTGGCTATCTTCATGCGCCGGACATTGCTTTCCAACTCAAAGACGGCAATATTTTAATTAATGACGGTAATAACCGCCGGGTCATTATTATTAATCCAGAAACAGACGAAATTATTTGGCAATATGGCCATAATATGGCAATGGGTGATAAACCCGGTTTTCTAATGGGAAATACTTTTGCCTCTGAAACGCCAGAGGGAAACATTTTAATCACAGACACCTTGCAGAAAAAGTTTTTAATTGTCAGCCGCAAGACCAAAGAAATTCTCTGGGAATGGCAAAAAGAGGATTTAAAATGGCCCCAAAATGCTTCGATAACTCCGGAGGGAAACATAGTTTTTACTGACCGCCAAACCGGCAATTTATATGAAATTGATAAAAACGGAAATATTGTTTGGGAATTTATTTCTAACCACGAGGAAGACGTTTATTTTGTCTACCCTATAGATATTTTTAAACTAAAGAACGGAAACTATTTGATTGCCGACTCTGAGCTGAAAAAAATTGTGGAGTTAGACCCAAAAGACAACTCTATTGTCTGGCAACTTGGAAAAGGAAAACCGCAAAAGCAAAACCATTTTGGCTTTCCATCGAGTATTGCCATTGAAGAGTAAATGTTGCGGCGGGCCTCCGGCCCGCCGCCTCAAAAAACAAATATGAAAACTATTATAAAACTCTTTTTCTTTCTAATCCTTCTTGCTCTTTTAATTGGCAGCTCTTATTATTGGTTTAAAAATTATGTCCAAGGCCCTAATAAGCAGAAAGATTTACCACTTGTTGTAGTCACTGAAGAGGCCGCAAAAACCGAAAAACCTCTCTCTAAAACAAAAGAAACGGACCTAAAAACCCCGGAAATCGTTTTTGTTGGTCCGCGCGAAAATATTCCAGAGGATGCGCCTACGGCTCATGGATTTTGGTCTTTCAGTTATCCAATACCCGGCGTTCTCTCACGCTCGGGACAGCCAACAATCCAGGAATTTAAATGGCTCCGGGAACACGGCTGGAAAGGAATTGTTGATATGCGAGATACGATTGACCACGGCGAACCTGGCGATGACCGCAAAATCCCGGGCTTCACGGATCTTGGTTTTAATTACCTTCACTTACCCACACCTGACGGGCATCCCCCGACTGACGAAGACGCTCAAAAGTTTTTAGAATTCATTCAAAATCCTGCGAATCAACCGGTTCACGTTCACTGTCGCGGCGGCATTGGCCGAGGCGGCACCATGGTTGTCTTAACCCGGGTCAAGCTCCAGAACTGGCCTTTAGAAAAAGCAGTTGAGGAATCGCGGCTCTATCAGGGCGGAATTAGCTCAGCTCAACTTCATTGGTTAGAAAGATATTTGAACGAACAATAAAAGCCCCACTAAAAAAGAGAATACAATGTCTCTTCGTGGGGCTAATTTTAGGGAGGCAAATCTTTCTCTGGCAAGAGGAAGCGCCCTTCGCTCAGCGTATGCCAAGAAACAACAATTAACCAAAGAAAGAAATGTCTCCCACGCCAAAATAAACTCCCTCCAAGTTCTTAAAATCTGGAAATGCAGGTTGTGGCTAAAGAGGAATGAGCAGCAGATGCTTTCCGCCCGGGCCAAAGGGCGGAAAGAATAGGTCCCCTTGTTCTGTCAAATAAGGCAAGAACGCCACAAAGAGAATCTCTTTTGGGGAAAGAGAGGCCAAGCGAATTGCGCTTGTGCATAGCATTTTCTCTCTTAGTCCTGCATTCCCAGAAACTTTACCTCCTATTTTTCAAGTTATAACTTATTAAGAAAAAAGTCAACTTTGTTATTTCTTAGAAATCAAGAAAATTATAAAAAATATTATTGAAAGAACTAAGCTGATAATAATACATGAGGCAATCGGGAAATAAAAGTGAAAACTCTCTTTCTTAATTACGATGTCGCCAGGTAAATTGCCAAGGCCCAAAAAACGGAATTT
>CAZYLA010000037.1:0-5552 GCA_964648435.1 uncultured Candidatus Saccharibacteria bacterium | reverse complement strand
CTTTCTTAATTACGATGTCGCCAGGTAAATTGCCAAGGCCCAAAAAACGGAATTTAAAAAGAATACCAATAATAATTAAAATAATTCCTAAAATAATTAAAAGTTTTCCTAAATCAGAGAACATCGCTAACAATTAATAATTGACAATTAACTAAACTTTTTAATCGTCTCGTTTTTAGGTCTTCGAGAAGTCGGTGCTGGCCCTTCTGCTCCATAACCAATGGGTAAAATTGCTATTGGTTTTAAATTGTCTTCAGCACCTAAATTTTTTTTAATTTCTTCATCATCAAAAGCGCCGACCCAAACTGAAGCAAGACCTTGGGCAACCGCTTCAAGCCAGGCAAAACTAGCGGCAATTGTCGCGTCCTGAATCGCGTAAAGCTCTTTCCCCCGCTCCCCGTATTTTGAGGCTGACCTTTCTAAGTCCGCAAAAGAGATTAAAACAAGCGGCGCTTTCTGAATAAAGCTCTGGTTTAATGCGGCTGTTGCAATTTCTCCTTTTTTCTTTTTATCACTAATAATATAAACCTCCCTCGCTTCAAGGTTGCCGGCTGAAGGCGCGCTTCTGGCAGCTTCCAATATCTTTTCTAATTTTTCTTTTTCAACTTCTTTTTCTAAAAAGCACCTCACAGAACGCCGCTTTTTTAAAACTTCTTCTAACTCCATATTTTAATTATAGCATATTTATAAAACACAAATGCCCACAACCGCTCGCCGCTTTGCTCCTCGGGCGCAGATAAAAAAAGGGCTTTCAAAAAGCATGCTACCCCCCACAAAAAAACATGCTAAATGAAAGCCCTTGCCGTCCCCGCATTCCTGCAGGGACCCCCCTCTGCCCGCAAGACTAGCAAAATTTGTCGGGACGGCTGGATTCGAACCAGCGACCTCTGTCATCCAAAGACAGTGCGCTCCCCAATTGCGCCACGTCCCGAAATATATCTTTCTTATCCCCTATTATAATCGCTCCAAAAAAGCTTGTCAAGCTGCTACTCAAAAGGAGTGATTAGTTTTGTCAAAGAAAGATAGGTCAGATATACAAAAACAGCCATCAAAAGAAGAGTCACGAGGCATTTTAGGGTTTCTTTTCGCACCGGTGTTAGAAATCTCTTCTTTCTCTTTTTTCCTCCGCGTCCTTTCCTTCTTAAAGTCCTAAGGATAATCAACCGCCGAAAGATCTCAATTAAACAGGCAATTGTTGCAAAACCGCAAAAAACCACTGTCACAAACCAAATCATTTTTTTATCCCTCCTTGTTATTGCCTTCCAATTATACCATAGAAGAATAAAATAGAGCCACTTCAAGGAAGCAGCTCTATCTTTGTATATTCCCTTCTTTTAAAACTGACTGGCCATCTTTCCGGGCTAAGGAGAAAATCAAGATGAGATTCCATGTTTTCCATATCAAGAAATCTGCTGGTAAAAATGGATCTTTTTGCACCAGAAAATTCTCTTGCGTGCCTAAAGTGAGTCAAAGCTCTCCTAATCAACAGCGCCGCCTTCTCATCGGGAAAAAACCGCACTCGAGGAACTGTTTGCCTGCGCCCAGGAACGCCCTGTTGGAGCCTCTTATAGTAAGGATAAGTTATTGTCTTAATCACCCCAAGTCTTGGCTTCTTAAGAGAAGTCATCTTGCCAATTAACATAATCGCTTCTACTTCAAATCCTAGAAAACCACTTTGAAAGCTTCTCTCTGAAACATGGTTAGGGATGATTATCCAAATCTTAAAGCGCTCCTGTTCAATCATCTCAAAAATAGCCAGAAAATAGATGATTTGCCCCAAAGCGCATTCATATTGAGCTTTTTTGGGTTCGAGCTTACAGGCATATCGAAAGCACTTTAGAGCTTCTTCAATCCCTCCGTTCCTAAAAAGCCCTACTCCTAACTGATAATACTCTTCAGCATTTTTAGGATTCTCTTTTTCTTTTGGCACAAAAGGTCTTTTTTCTTTCAAAAGACGACCAAATCTTCCTGCAGCCTCCATCTCCTCACTAAAAAAAGCATATGTCGCGGGCCTCACAATACCAAACCAACTACAGCTAACAAGGGACACAACAACGAGCACCTCTAGGAATAAGCGTGCTCTTTTCATTCCTCTTTTCCTCCTTTTTGTCTGAATCTCCTATCTATTTTTTGAAATAATCCTTACTCTTTTAATCAGGGTAACCGGACCCTAACTGTTAAACCAAATCTTTTAGTCGGGGATGCGGGACTCGAACCCTTAAACCCCTTTTTTTGGTCGGGGCGACCTGACTCGAACAGGCGATCTCCGGCACCCCATGCCGGCGCTTTAGACCAACTAAGCTACGCCCCGGTTTCGACTAAGAAAAGGAGTTTCAACCTTGTCGCGCCTCTAACTGTTAATTTTTATCCATAAAAATTAACAGTTATTTGCATACGCGCTAGCCAACTGCGCCAATCCCCGGCCAAAAGATTCGGTTTTGACCTCACCGCACCCCTAATCGTTAATTTTTGTCCGTAAAAATACAAATCGTTGTCTGCGCGCGCTTTAGGTCATCTAAGTTATACCTCTACACTTTTCATGTTATCATAATATCATAATATTTAGTAATTATAAAATAAGTGGGCTTGACAAAAAATTTTTTTTAAAATTATAATATAATCAGAAATGAACACATTCATCACAAAATTAAATATATTAAAGACTAACCAAGTCTGGTTTTATTTTTTTGATTCTAGCCAGAGAGGCTAGTTTTGGCTTCACTCGTCTGATAAAAACTGGCTTTCTCTGGTTATTTCAAAAAAAGAAGGCCAGTTTTTTATTTTTTGTAAAAAGGAGGGATTAGAATGAGCAGTGAGGAACAGAAGGGTTTGCTTAAAAAAGCGGCAATAGCAGCAATAAAACACACAAATACTCAAAAGCAAGGCGGCAATATTGAAAAAACCATCGAAGAGGTGGCGCAATCTGTTTTAGAATGTATTGAGCAAGAAATTCCCCTCAATGACATTAAGAGGGCTCTAAAAATGGATGCTCTTGAGCTACCATGACCGAAAGACAAAACGTTCTTTCGGTCTTTTATGTTAGAATAATCCCGATATAAAAAAGAAAAGCCGCTTACAGCTGTAAGCGGCCAACTGCACGAGGAATATGGATTCTTGTAAGATTCCGAAGTCGCCTCTCAAGGTGACAGCGGGCACTTAACGGCAGCTCATCATTTTCCAATTGGCTCCTGATTCGCGCCTCTTCCTCGCAAAGGGTATAAAAATGAAGAACAGCGTCTACCAAGTGCTCTGGCATTTCATAGATGGTCTGCATTTCTTTTTTTATTCCCTCCTTTTTTGCGGTAACTGGAGAAGACAGAGAGAAAAGCCGGTGAATGCCCTCTCTCTGTCTCCTCCTAATGCCCTCTTAAAGCTTGCAGACAAAAAAATCAAGCTTTAAGGAGGACAAAAAAACTAGCCGAGGGTCTCCCGACTAGTTTTTGTCTTTTGAGGAACAAAATGTGATAAAAAACTAGCCGGTTCTCCTTTTAACAACCAAAAGAAAAGACAAAAGAAGGCTAGTTTTTAAAGCATTATTCGAATTGTGGATTTCTTGTTTCATTAGTTCTAGTTTATCACAGGTCAAAGAATTATGCAAACATTGTGTCTTCATCAGCTCGTTTGTATTTGTAAATTTCGTTTTTTCTAAACCAAAGCTGTTCTTCGTATTTTGCTTCTTTGGAATCACCGGAGGCATGAACTAAGTTGTGAATCGCTCGTTTTTGTTTATTAGCAAGATCCGGCGAGTCAACTGAATAGTCGCCTCTGACTGTTCCGGGCTCAGCAAAGACAGGTAAGGTTTTTCCAACAATCATCCGTGCATTGTCAACAGCATGAACCCCCTCTAACAAGATAGCCACAACAGGCCCGGAAGACAAAAATTCAACATTCCATTCAGCAACCATTTTTCCAATCTGACTAACATCCATTGTACCAATTTCTTCTTTGGGGTCAAACCCGTATTGCTTGTAAGTCTCGAGTGTTTTTTTGCCAAGCCCCCTCACCCATTCCTTTCTAGAAACGGGGTAGTGCTTTCTTGCTAAACTTTTTGAAACCCAAACCATCTTCATCGCTACAATTTTAAAACCGGCTTTTTCAAAACGAGAAATAATTTCCCCAACAATCCCTCGTTTTACACCATCGGGCTTAATTAAAACAACTGTTTTTTCAATAATTTTCTTTGGCATAATGTAAATTTTTATTAGTAACCCAATTTTAACACAAAAAAAATTTTTAAGCAACTAATTTTCAATCTTGCTTGACTTTTTCAGAATTACCATTCTAAAATGTCTAAAAAGGAAGGATAAAAAGGAAAATCGAACTTTACATTTAGGAAGGAGGACAAAAATGGGAAAAGCATGCTAGAAAACCTTGGGAAGGACTACCAAACCACAAAAAGGAGAAAAAATCATGAAAAGCTTGATCACTACACTACTCCTTGGAACTACTTTCTTTTCCCTAGGAGTCAAAGACACACATGCTAACTTAACCACCACCCTCAAGAAGAAGTTCAACGAGCTTCGCTGGGTCTGCTACGCACCAACTAATTTCAATCCCGATATAGGGCGTTTCCCTTCAGAGTCAAGCATTCGTGAGGATCTTCAGACACTTTACAATTATGGCTTCCGGGGAATTGTAACTTACGGCGCAGACGGCACCTTAAGCCAGGTTCCGAGAATTGCCAAAGAAGTTGGTCTTCAAGGCGTTATCATGGGAATCTGGGATATAAACCGTGAGCTAGAGTTCCAAAACGCAATTGCAGCCAGTCCCTATGTTGATGGCTACTGTGTCGGTAATGAAGGGCTTTACACTCGCTATAACCTCGACCAATTAGAACAGTCCTTAAATCGTTACCGAGCCGCCACCGGAAAACCAGTAAGTACTGCGGAACAAATGGAAAAGTACAATCCCCGGCTCTTTAATATTGGAGATTGGGCATTTCCAAATGTTCACCCCTGGTGGCACGGTGTCCGTGATCCTATTAATGCCCTAAACTGGACAGTCAAGCAATTTCTTAATCTTCAGGAAAGCAGCGGCGGAAAGTATGTCATTATAAAAGAACTAGGGTTTCCCACTGGAGGCGACCAAGCGGCGAGTGAAGAAAACCAGGCAACTTATTATCGGACTCTTCAAAGTTCTGGGATTAACTTTTTCTATTTTGAGGCCTTTGACGGTCCCTGGAAAACGTGGGCGCCAGTAGAACCCCACTGGGGACTCTTTCAAAGTAACCGCAGTCCGAAGCTCTTTATGCGTTCACCGCAGGTAATCTTTACTTATGTTCCTCCTTACGGCAGTTTCAACGACCTCTCAGGCATTACTTATAACGCTAACCCAACTGATTTTCGAGTCGTCGCCTATATTTATGTCCCTATGCTTGGTTGGTGGATAAAACCACACGTCTCTACTCTAACCCCTATTGACCCCAACGGCACTTGGACAATTGACATTACTACTGGTGGAATCGATGAACAGGCAACTGATATTGTTGTCTTTGTGGTACCTTCAAGCTATGACCCTCCCACCAAAGATCGGAAGAGCGTCGTGTAGGGAAA
>CAZYLA010000036.1:0-9775 GCA_964648435.1 uncultured Candidatus Saccharibacteria bacterium | reverse complement strand
GATGAGATTTCTGAAAAATTAGTCAAAGATTACTATCAAAAGGTCGGGGAAAAAATGATTCCTTTTTTAGAGAGCCGTGAGGCCGCAGTTACCCAGGTTTTTGAAAATAATAGAATTTTTCGCGATAAAGAGAACAGCGGCAAGCCGCTCCATATAGATAATAAGCGGAGCTTGCTTAAGTGGGTTGACTGGCATGGCCAGGAGTTTTTTAGTTCAATTGATGCGCATCGGGCCTTGTGGTTTTGTATAGATATTGATAAGCGTGAGAAAATTCCTTTTCAACTCGTAAAAACAGCTGCTGAGCTGATGTGTATTATTTTAAAAAAGGCCGGGATTGATTTTCTTTTGAAGTTTTCTGGAAAAAATGGCTTTCATTTTTTATGGAATTTGGGAAAGATTGACCGCCGAAAGTTGAAAAAAATTGACAGTGCTTTTTTACCAGAAAAGCCGAGAGAGAGACCCTTAAAAGAGGTTGACTTAAAAGTTTGGGAGCTTGAACGAAGAGTTATTGAAAATCTTCAGGGCCGGCTTGAAAAGGCTCTCCAGCATTCAAAAATGAGAGATGATTTTTATACGATTTTACCGCACACGAGTCCAATTACGGTATGCGACCGCAAAGACATTCGCCATAAAGATTCAATTCTTATTGATTCTCTTTTGATGCGCGAACGGGGTTTTGTGAGGACGCCTTACTCACTTCATTTAGAGACAAGTTTTGTTTCTGTGCCGATTTTTAAAAAAGAGCTTCCAAATTTTAATCCTGAGTTTGACGCGCGGATGGAAGCCGTAATTGGCGACAGCCAAGTTTTTCAAATACCAGAAGTGCAAATTGAGAAAATGATAGAGCTTTTGTTGGAAGAGGAAGTTGTAAATCGTAAATAGTAAACAGAAAATGGTAAGGTTTGTCCCGATAATTTTTGCGGCTAGCCGCAAAAATTATCGGGACAAAAAGAAAAACCCCGCTTAGCACACCCTTAAAATTCTGTCAGGTTTTTTTGAAAATTGAAAATTATTAATACAAGGGAAAAGAGTATCTACTTTCTTTTTTAAGTTTAATTTTTAAATTTACATGGTCAAACTATTACATACCTCTGACATTCATCTTGGAAAAAAATTAAGCTCGCTTCTTGGAAAGCGAGCAGATGAAGGCCGAGCCGCCCTAAAGAAAGCTTTTCAAAAAAGTGTAACTCTTGCAATTAAAGAAAAAGTCAACCTTTTTTTATTAGCCGGCGATCTTTTTGACAATAACAATCCTTCAAAAGAAACTATTGACTTTGTCCGCGCAGAATTTAAAAAGCTTGAAAAGGCAAACATTCCTCTTGCAATTCTGCCCGGCACCCACGATTGCCTAACTGAAAATTCAATTTATAGAAAAGTTGATTTTGCTAAAGAATTTAGCAATGTTTTTATCTTTTTAAAAGAAGAAACGCGCTTTTATTCCGATCTCGAGCTGGCGCTTACTGCAAGGCCGAATCTTAGCCGCACCTCAAGGAAATCACCGCTTTTAGGTCTTAAACCTGACCCTGGTAAAAAATTTAATGTGGCTATGGCGCATGGCTCGCTTCAGATTCCAGGTAAATCATCAGAAATTGACTATCCAATAACTTTAGAGGAGATAGAGCGAAGCGATTTTGATTATATAGCTTTAGGCCATTGGCACGGTCTTTATGAGTGCCCAACCAAGAAAGTAAAGGCCTTTTACGCTGGCGCGCCGGAAGTGATTGATTTTAGAAGTGCCAAGGCAGGCAATGTTCTTTTAGTTGAAATTAGTGAAACCGGGGTAAAAGCTGACCAAGTGCGCGTTGGCGAAAAATATTTTGAGCGCGTTGAGATTGGCATTAGTAAAATTACTGACATTTTAGAGCTTGAAGAAAAAATCTTAGAGGACGCAACCTCAAACCTTATAAGAGAAGTTATTTTAAAGGGCGAGCGAAAGCCAGATCTTCTGGCTCCTTTTTCCTCTCTAGAAGAACGTTTAAAAGAAAATTTTTTTGGCCTTAGGATTATTGATAAGACTGTTTTTAGATTGGAAGACGTAAAAGTTGAAAACTATCCTGAAAATTTAGTGATTGGCCAGTTTGTCCGGCATATGAAAGAAAAAATTGAGGCCTCATCTGAAACTGAAAAACCGGTGCTCGAGAAAGCGCTTGAAGTGGGGATACATCTATTGGAGGGAAAAGAAAATATATAACTAAATTAAAAATTTAATGTTAAAAATGAAAAATAACAATGCAAAATGTAAAATAATTTTGAATTTTAAACTGTTATTTTAAATTTTTCACTTTTCATTTTGAATTTATATTTTATGCTTCTCGAAAAATTACAATTAAAAAATTTTAAGAGATTCAAGGACTTGGACCTAGAATTCAAGCCCGGAATTAATATTATTAAAGGTCCTAATGAAAGGGGAAAGTCAACTCTGGTTGACGCTCTTTCTACAGTTCTTTTTGAGGATCCAGGAAGTAGTGCCAAAAAACTTCTTGAGCAAAGGTCATGGACTAGTCCTGATAAAATGTATAAAATTTCAATTCAGTTTAAAGATGTTCACAACAATTCCTGTTTACTTGAGAAAGATTTTGAAGAGAAAAAAGTTTTTCTTAAAAACTTAAAAACCAATGAGACTGCGGATACTCATGAAGCAGTTTTAAATATTATTCGGGAGAATCTCGGAATTAGCAATCCTGTTATTTTTGAAAATACTATTTGTATTAAACAAGACATGCTTTCAATTCTTGAGCGGGGCAAGATTGAGCTTAAAGAAGCGCTTGAGGCGCTGGTAACCTCTGGTCGGGGGGCGGTGAGCACAAAAGAGGTCCAAAAAAGGCTTGACAAAGAAATTTTAGAACTTTCGAGAGGCCTCGGACCCTCGCCTGCTAAAAATCCTGGGAAGATCAAACTTCTTCAGGACGAAATTGCCCAAAAAGAAGCAGAGTTTCGGGAGGGCGCTTCCAAACTGCGTGTCAAAGAGGATCTCACAAAGGGTATTGCCCTTGCCAAGAAAAAATTAAAAGAAATTTCTGCTAACTTGAGAGAAAAAACTGAGCTTTTTGAGCGCAATAAAGAATATTTTGAAACCGCGCTAAAAATTCAAGAGATTGAAAAACGGTTAAAACCCATTTTAAGAAATCTTGAAGAGGCGATCCTTTTAAAAAAGAAAATTTTAGAAATAGATAAAGAGTTGGAAAAATTTGGTAAAGTTCCTGAAAAAGATCTTAGAAAATTAGAAAGGGAACTTACCCGGCTTTCTGAAAAAATTGATGTCCGTGAAAAGAATATAAAAGAGCTTGGAAAAGTTCTTAAGAAATCTAGAGAAAAGGAAATGGTTCCTCCAAGAATAACCCCAAAAGAAAATTTCTTTTTGGGAGCAGCTATATTCTTGGTTATAGGTTTCTTGGGTTTTTTCATCTCGCCTTTATTCTTTATTTCTTGGGTGATTGCAGTTGTTCTTTTTGTTTTCCCATTTTTACTTCGCTTAAAAACAATCCCAGTTACTAGAAAAGAAAAAGATGTTTTTGCTGATTCCTATAGCCGGCTTCAGGGCGAACTTAAAGAACTTCTTCGCCGGCGAGAGATGATACTTTCCGAAATAGGAATCAAGAACGAGAAAGAACTTGAAAAAATAAAAGACAAGGTAGAAGATCTTCTTAAAGAAAAAGAAAAGAAAAGGGAAAAATTAAAAGGCATTTTGGGAGAAGCAAGTATATCCGATTTAGAGAACGAGAAGTTAGAGCTTACTAAGTCCTATAGTGTTTTGGAAAGCAAAATTACCCCTGAGCAAAAAGAGGAGCCGCCCAGAAGGGAAGACCAAGAAAAGCTTGAGAGTGAAATAAAAAATTTAAGCATTGAGAAGGAGGCTCTTAAAAAAGAAATTGTTAAAAACGAAGGTCGACTTGAGAGTATAAAAATTGACCAAGAAGTTCTGATCAAAAAAGACGAAGAGATTGATGGTTTAAAAAAGGAACTTGCCGAAGGACTTGAACGTTTTAAAGTCTTTAATGTGGTTAAGGAAGTTTTAGCCTTGGCGAGCGCGACGACCATAAAAAAAAGTCGAGAGGCAATAATGGGCTATGTTAATGATTGCCTTGGTAGAATTACTGAAGGCCGCTATCAGCGGGTCCATCTTGACGAAGATTTAAATATTTTTATTTATTCTAATGAAAAGCGCGGTTGGGTAAGGCCAGAGGTAGAGCTTTCGCGGGGTACTCTTGACCAGATTTATTTGACGGTCCGTTTTGCTTTTGTTGATTTTTTAGCGGCAAAGAAAAAACCGTTTTTGGTTTTAGATGATCCTCTGGTTACTTTTGATTGGAGCCGCCAACTTGAATCCTTAAAAGTTTTAGAAGAGCTTTCAAGCCGCTTCCAAATAATCTTTTTAACCCACTCAAATCGCTACGATAAGTGGGGTAATAAGGTTATTGCCCTGACTTAGAGAGAATAATAAAAAGAAGGCGTTAAAAAACATCTAAACGCCTTTTTTTAATTCAAAAATCAAATATCAAAATGCAAAATGTAAAAAGAATCTCTTTTTGGATTTTAACCCCGAACCAATCATTCACTTTGTTCAGGATGGTGCAAGGCGAACGGTAGATGAAAGTGCTTTCTTAATTTAGCATACTCGCCCCGTAGTTAACGAACGAAGTGAGTTATACTGCACTGGGGTTTGTCATTTTGATTTTTGTTGATTTTTGCATTTTTGAATTTATTTAGTGTATTTCACGCTTTCAATTATTCCGTCAAAATCGCTCCTGTAGTTTTGAGCTGTTTCTTCGTTCTTCGCAAGATACGAAAGCGAGATAATTTTATCGTCTTTTAAAACATAGCAGATGTTTAAAATGCCACCAGTGGCGTTTTCTTCTGCCCGAGAGTCAACTTCCTGGCAAATTGCCGGCAGGCCAGAAATTTCTATTTGTCTTTTGTTTTTTATTTCTGCATTTGCAAGAAGTTGGCTGTTATTTTTTTCTACCCAGTCATTAACTGATTTTGGCTTCTCTGAAAGAATTGGTAAATAGGCAAAAGTTACAAAAATATTCTGCCTATCCAGCTCAGAGACACTTGTAATATCCTGCGTCGAGAGAGAAATACTTGTTGAGCCGGTAGAAATAACTTTCCACTTTTTTGGGTATTTAAGTTCAAATTTGCCTGCCTCACTTCTATAGGTGGTGAGATTAGCGGCTTCTTCTTTGTCCGCCGTAGCTTCAGCGGGAGTGGATTCCTCTTCTTTAGTTTCTTCTTTATTCTCTTCTTCTTTTTGGATAGGGAGAGGACTCTCTTTTTCGGGAGTTTCTTCTTTAAGCGTCTCTTTTTGATAAATCCACCAACCCAAACTTAAGAAAAGCCCAATTAGAAGAATGAGCGTGAAGCTCCGAAGCCGCTGACCTTGAACTTTTGTAGGAATCCGAGCCATAATAATAAATTCAAAATTCAAAAATCAAAATGCAAAATTAAGGTAGCGCTGAAAATTTTGCCCAGTCAGGCAAAATTTTCAGCGCTTTCATTTTACCATTTTTTGATAATTTAGTAAAAAATGATACAATAATTATATGGACTGTAGAAAAGAACAAAATTTAAAAAATTGCAACTGCACTTATCCCAACTGTGATAAAAAAGGGATTTGCTGTGAGTGTATTGCTTATCATCGCGAGCGCGGCGAACTCCCAGCTTGCTATTTTGATGACGCAACTGAAAAAACCTATGACCGCTCAATAGAAAATTTCTGTAAAAGTGGATAGTTAGTCATCTGTGACTGATAGTAACGCGCGATTTGCGCTTTGCGAGGTTTGGGTTTATAATATTTATAGAAATTTAGAATTTAGATTTTAGGGTTTAGAATATTTATTATTAAAAAGGGGGTGAAAAAAATGGAAGAAGAACAAGAAGCCCAACAAGAAAAAAAAGAAGAAAAGGTTGGCAAAATTACTCACTACTTTGGCAAAATTGGTGTGGGTGTTGTTGAGGTAGAAAAAGGAACACTCAAGGTTGGTGATACGGTTCACATCAAGGGCGGCACAACAGATTTTGAACAAACCGTTGATTCTCTCCAGGTGGAACACGAGGATGTTGAAGAAGTTAAAGAAGGTGATGCCGCGGGAATGAAAGTTGCGGAAAAAGTTCGTGAGGGCGATGTTGTTTATAAGGTGGTTGCTTAATTTTCTTAAAATTCATCCCGCGTCTATTAAGGACTAACATACCGCGTGTTAATTTTGGTACGGAGCACCAGTCCTCTGATAGGTGCGGAACAAGAAGATCTATGCCAGAAGGGGAGGAGTTTTTAAATAGGAGAGAGGCGTCTTTAGGGTCTTTTAATATTGTGCCAGTTTTTGTTAAGGAAATCATACTGGATTTTCTTTTTTTTATTGTTTGGTGGTATACAATAGGTCTGAGGCGTGTTTTAATCGGTCTTTTTAATGAGTTTTTAAAAACTCTTCGCCGACTTTCTCTAAAAATATTTTTCAAGAATCTTTTTAAGCCGCTTTACGGCGATTACACAAAAATGGGCCGGGCTATTGGCATTACTATTCGGCTTATTCTTTTTGTTGCCCTAATTTTAACTGCTTTTATTTGGCTAGTTCTTCTCGTTATTATTTTTTTAGGCTGGCTTCTTGCACCGCCAGTATTTTTATATTTCTTTTTGAGACAATTTATATAAAATGCCTCGAGAAAAGAAAAAAATTCAGGATATTTTTTTCATCACTTGCCGTTCTTGTCGAGGCAGGGGTTGTTCAAACTGCAGACAAAGAGGCTTTTTTGCGTGGACAAACGGCCATTTTCTTTACTTTAAAGGCGGCCTTAACACCAATTTTGTTTATCGAAATCGCGCTCGCCGTCAAGTTAATTTAATTATTAATGTTTTTTTGCTTGCTTTTGGAATTTTGGGCGGGTTGATTTTCTTGTTACTTTCTTTATCAAAAGGGCCAAGCGCAATTTTGGAAAAAAGCGTCCCCTCATTTTTATTCTGGCTCTCAGCAGTTTTAGATCTTTATTTCTACTATCGCCTAAAAAAGGAAACTTTAACAATTAGCAAAATCAAAAAATTAGTAAAAAAGCAGGGTGAAATCCCCTACTCAAAACCATTTTCTTATCAAGATGTTGCCGCATTAGAAACGCCCTTAAAATTTAATCTTGAAGAGGTTTTAACCTCATCTTCTCGCGAGGCAGTTGAAGGCGCTTTCTTTTTTGGCCGTAAACTGAAGGCGGGTGAAATCTTGCCAATCCATCTTCTTTTTCAGTTGATTTACAATTCCTCAATTAGAAGGATGCTTCGTCGGCTTAATGTTGACTTTTCTCTTTTTAATACTAAAGCAACTCGGCTTTTAAAAGCAACATCAGATTTTTCTCAAAAAGGGCTTTCTTTTTCACTTGGCTTTAAAAAGCTAGTTTTTAAGGCCTATACTTATGCTTTTCATCTTGGAGAAGAAAGAGTTTATCCTGAGGATCTTTTTTTAGCAATGATTGAAACAAGTGAGAACCTGACCCAACTTTTTGATGAGCTTGGATTTACCATTCAAAAAATCAGAAATGTGGTAGCTTGGATTCGTTTTCGAAGAAAGCTTGTTGCCTTATCACGTGCGTTCCGGGTCCAAGCTCTCTTTAAGCCAAAGTCAACTATGAATCGGGCTTTGACTGCCCGGCCAACTCCAATTTTAGATAGCTTTAGCAATGATTTAACTCTCCTGGCACGAGCTGGCCTTCTTTTTCCATTAATTGACCGGGAAAGAGAACTCGAGAATATTATTACTGTTCTTCAGCGGGCTGAAGGAAATGTTCTTCTTATTGGCGAAGCTGGAGTTGGCAAGACCGCGATTATTGAAGGTTTGGCTCAGCAAATGGTTATTGAGGATGTTCCCGAGATTTTGCAGGACAAGCGCCTTGTTAATTTAAATATTGGAAAATTAGCTGCGGATCCAGAAGCAGGCCTCCGTCTTGCGAATATTATTGATGAGATTGACAAATCCGGCAATATTATTTTAGTGATTGAGGGGATTGGCAATCTAATGAGTACTTTAGCTGGCGGCACTGGCCGCGAGAGCGTTGATTTGGCTGAAATTTTAGAGCCAGCTCTCCGAAGTCCCACAGTTCATGTTATTGGCACGGCTCATCCTGATGAGTATGCTCGGGAAATTCGGCTTAAAACCGGATTTGAACGCCGCTTTCAAACGTTAAAAATTGAGGAACCGGAAACAGACGATGCAATTCAAATATTAGAAGCAAAGTCAATGCTTATTGAGGCGGCTCAAAAAGTTTTCTTTTCTTATGACGCGATTGAGCGAGCCGTTAAGTTGAGTGATGAGTATATTAAAGGTCGCTTCCTTCCAGCAAAGGCGCTTGATATTCTTGAAGAAGTTGCCGTTAAGGTGGCAAGCTCGCGCCGCGAAAACCGGATTGTTTCCGGCGAGGATGTCGCAAAACTCATAACTGCCAAAACAAGCATTAAAGTTACGAAAATAACTGAAGAAGAAAGCGAGAAACTTCTTCATCTTGAAGAAGAAATTCACAAGCGCCTAGTTGACCAGGATGAGGCGGTTAAAATGGTGGCTAATGCCCTGCGCCGCGCCCGGGCGCAGTTTCGGGATGAAGAACGGCCAATTGTGAATCTTCTCTTTCTTGGACCAACTGGTGTTGGCAAGACAGAACTTGCGAAGCAAGTGGCGCGGGTATATTTTGGCGGCGAAGAAAGGGTCGTCCGCCTAGATATGTCGGAATATCAAGATGCAGACAGCGTTGGTAATTTGATTGGTGCGCCCGCGGGCACTGGCGGTGGCGGGGGATACCTTACTGAGCAGGTTCGGCAACATCCTTTTACATTGCTTCATTTAGATGAAATTGAAAAAGCCCACCCAGATATTTTGAATCTATTTTTGCAAGTAATGGAAGACGGCCGTCTTACTGACAGCCGCGGCCACACGGTTGATTTTACAAATGTCATTTTAATCGGCACTTCAAATGCCGGTACCCAGTTTATTCAAGACGGGATAAAAGAAGGTAAACCGCTTCAAGAAATCAAAGAAGAGTTAATGGATAGCGTTTTGAAAGATATTTTCCGGCCCGAGTTTTTAAACCGCTTTGACGGGATTATTGTTTTTAGACCCTTGACGATAAAGGAAGTTTTTGAAATTGCTAAAATTATGATAAAAGAGCTTGGTGACCGTCTTGAGAGTAAGGGAATTCACGTTAAAGCAACTGATGAGGCCGTAATGGAACTTGCAGAGGCGGGCTTTGATCCTAAATTCGGGGCGCGGCCACTTCGTCGCGTAATTCAAGAGCGGGTTGATAATGTTATTGCCCGGGAAATCGTTTCTGGCAATTTAAAGCGCCGGGATACGGTTCTCCTCAAGCCCGGGGGAGTAGTGGAGATTAAGAAAGCAGAGAGAATATAACAGACAACAGACAACAGATGACAGATTGGTGCCCCAAAAACCCGCCTCCTCGGCGGGTTTTTGGGGCACCTTTTTCAAGCGGGTCAAAAAATTATATAATTAGTTATATAACTAATTATATAATTTTTTATTCTATCATTTTGCGCAAGTAGTAGAATAATTTTAAAACAAAAGAAGCAGAAGAAGTTCTGCTATAAATGTTACTCTTCTAAATCGTCTCTTTTAGTTATTTTCCGTTAACGAGGCAATGGGCTTTTGTGTTTGACTTCAATTGTAGTGAGCTTTATATACTTGAGTTATACAATAAAGCCGTAACTAAATCAAAATGAGCTTTTATTTTCCAGTGATTTTTGGTAAAATAGATTTACTATGAAATTTGTTGGAGATTTTCATATTCACTC
>CAZYLA010000035.1:0-9795 GCA_964648435.1 uncultured Candidatus Saccharibacteria bacterium | reverse complement strand
GAGCCGTCAGGCGATTGGCGGGCAGGCATTTTGATTTTTGATTTTTGAATTAACTAAGATAGCATTTTCAAGAACTTCTTCTCGTCGATTATCTTAATGCCCAGTTTTTTCGCTCTCTCGTATTTTGAACCTGGTTTTTCACCCCTCACCACATAGTCCGTATTTTTACTTACTGACGAAGAAACATCGCCTCCAAGACGGTAGATTTTTTCTTTTGCTTTGTCTCGAGAAAGTGTTTTTAGGGCGCCGGTTAAAACAAAGGTTTTGCCTCTGAGTTTGGTGCCACGACGCGGCGGATTTTTTATTTTAATCCCCGCTTTTAAAAGCTTTTCTATAAAGGTTAAATTTCTTTTTTCTTGAAAGTATTGATAGATACTTGAAGCCACTTCTCCGCCAATACCTTCAATTTCTTCTAACTCTTCTTTACTTGCTTTTTTAATTTTATTTAAACTGCCAAAATATTCCGCGATGTCCAAGGCAGTTTCACTGCCCACATGGAAAATTCCAAGAGCATATAAAAAACGATTTAAAGGAATTTCTTTGCGGCTGTTAATGGCATCAATTAAATTCTGGGCTGATTTTTCAGCCAATCTCTCAAGTTCAGCAAGGTCTTCCTTTTTGAGTAAAAAAAGGTCAGCGGCATCTCGAATTAAACCTTGCTCAAGCAATTTGTTAATAACTTTTGGACCAAAACCTTCAATATCGAAAGCATCTTTAGAAACAAAATGACGAATCCCGCGACGACGCAAAGCAAAACATTTTTTATTAGCGCACCGCGCTACGGCTTCCCCGGGCGGACGAATAACTCTGCTCCCGCAAAAAGGGCATTTTTTAGGCATTTTAAATTTGCGCGCTCCTTTGGGCCGCAAGTTTTTCATTACAGAAACAATTTCTGGAATAATATCCCCGGCTTTTTGAACAACCACTGTGTCGCCAAGTCGAACATCTTTTTTTTTAATAAAGTCCTCATTATGAAGAGTCGCCCGAGAGACAATACTGCCGGCAACGGGCACAGGCTCCAAAACCGCTACCGGTGTCAGGGCGCCTGTGCGGCCAACTTGAATAATAATGTCTTTAAGAATTGTAGTTGCTTTTTCTGCCGGGAATTTGTAAGCAATCATGTAACGCGGGGCCTTACCAACAACGCCAAGCCGCGGTATGAGTGAATTGCGATTAACATTTATAACAATGCCGTCAATTTGATAAGAAAGTTTTTCTCTCTTCTTTCTAACTTCGTTAAAAAAAACTTCAACTTCTTTTAAGTTGCGGCAGTATTTTGCCAAAGGCGCGATCTTAAAACCCAGCTCTTTCATTATCTTATGTTCTTCTTCGTGGGTTTTTATTCCTTTGTCAGTAACAATGTCATAAGCAAAAAAATCTAAATCACGGGAGGCAGAAATTTTAGGATCAAGCTGGCGAATGCTCCCAGCCGCTGCATTCCTTGGATTGGCAAAAAGGGGCTCTTTTTTCTTTTTGCGTTGACTGTTAAGCTTTTCAAAACTCTTTTTGGATATATAAACTTCGCCGCGAACAACATAAGTTCCTTTAAAGGCGCGGCGGGCAAGAGCTGATTTAGCACCTTCATAAAGCTTCAAAGGAATTGATTCAATTGTTTTTAGGTTTTGAGTAACGTCCTCACCAATTTGGCCGTCTCCTCTTGTTGCGCCAACATCTAAAACGCCGTTTTTATAAATCAAACTAATTGCCAAGCCATCGATTTTTGTCTCGGCAAAATAGTCAAGTTTTGCACCGGGGACAAGTTTTTGAATCCGCTCTTCCCATTCTTGAAGCTCCTTAAAAGAAAGGGCATCGTTTAAAGAAAGCATCTTTGTGGTGTGCTTTACTTTTTCAAATTTTGGTAAGGGTTTGCCGCCAACTCGCTGGGTTGGTGAATCTGGAGTTACTAAATCCGGGAATTTCCGCTCCAGCTCCTCAAGCTGATTTTTTAAAGAATCAAAAGTTGCATCATCAATTTTCGGCTTATCTAAAACATGATAAAGATAGCGGTGATAATTAATCTCTTTTTTTAATTTCTCAATTATTTCTTTGGCTCTTTTCTTATCCATACACTCTTATTTTAACAAAGAAAAAGAGGTTTGAAAAGAGCGCGCCCTACCCTTTTTCGGCTGCAGCCGAAAAAGGGTAGGGCGCGCTGAAACAAAAACCCGCAGCAAGCGCGGGACGCTAAAATAGAACGTTTCATAATACGTACTATGGAACGTACTTTGAGGCATCACACTGTCCAGAACGCTTCATAGAGTATCTCTATAAATTACTTTGATCTCTAAATGTTTCTTCACCGCATTTTTTAAAAAGTCATCAGAATGGCCACGGCCCCCGCCAGACCTGGCAACCTCCCCTTGGAGGAACATCTCTATCCCAAGTATCTAATGCTGCCGGCTCGCAGAATTTAGACACATCACATAAACAATTTGCCTGATGACGAGGAACAACGTCAGAAGAAACTCTTACTTTTTTGACTTCAACGGGAATAGAGTTACCAATTGCGTGTGCTGAAAGTTCCCGCAAGGAAGCTGTATGTGCACTGGGAGAATATCTCAAGTAATTATATTTATTGGGCCTATTTGGGTCGTAAACCAAAAAAATTATGTCCTTTGGTCCTGACTGTAAAAAAACATCATAAATAAGGATGGCATGCGCACCCACAATCTCTCCTGTTTTCCTAAAGTAAAAATGCACACAAGTCTGAACGAATTTTCCCTTTGTCAACTTATCAATAATGTCTTTTATTAAAGATACATTAGTAAGACGACTTTCACTAGGGAAAGTTTTCAGTTCTCCAAAGTTAAATAATACAACCTGTTCAAAACTAACACGGGCCGCTACTTCCTCTTCACATCTTTTAGAAATTTCATTCAAACTATTTCCCGGAACCCTAATCCTGGCGTAATTTCTTTCTACAATTGCACGACCAGACACCTTAAGATCTGTAAGACGAGAGGCTATATCATAAACTTCTGCACAATTTATTTGCCCAGGGGTAAATTCTGCGTTATGGGCAAAATACTGAACTAGGCTAACCATCCCAGCGCAAGCCCCCCTTAATACATCAGGGGGGACATTCAAAGAAGCCGCTTTTTCTATAGAAGAAAAATTTCTAAAATTTAAACCATCAACAGCTGGATCAAATGGCTTAAAATTATAATATGCTTTTGAATTATCATAGGCGCCACCACCATCTTTTTCAAGCATATAATAGAAAAAAATTTTATCGCTCAAGACTGGATCAATGCCCCCAGCAGGTATTTCACTTCTTTTAAAACTAAGCCTAACATCCTTTGCTCTCTCTTTTAATCCTGAAATTTGAGCGCTTCTGTCGCAAATGGAGGACATATGCGGCGGTTCATAACCAAGAAATCCTCGGGCAACTGCTTTACACTCATCATTAGAAAGTTTTTCCAGCCATATTCTTTCCATCATATCTAAAATTGCTCTTGCTTTTGTCATGCATCCACCAGCGTCTGGACCGGTAAATACCAGAGGCATTCCACCACCAGGACAACAGCTTGAGCAAAAATCACTTATAAGGCTTTGGCAATCGCTGTTGCCTTGGCAGTTTAGGAAATCTGAAAAGACTTCAGGCTCATCTCTAAGACCAGCCGGATAAAGAGGATTATAGTTAGTGATTTCTTTAAGCTTTTGAGCCCCTTTGTAGTAGATATAATCAAGAACAATACCACCAAGCACTGGTTGCCAGGAGCAGTCGCCGGCTTTCTGATATAGTGTCTGCATTGCCGCTGTGTTTCTCACATCCTCAAAAACACTGCCGTCAAAAACACTAATGGTTCTGGTTGGGTCTCTGGGGTCAGGCAGTTCATAATAAAGATTGGGGGGATTCCAGGAATCAACAATTCTAAAAGCGCCTGGCAAGTGCTCTTCAGTTTCGCCATCTAAAAGATTCCTATTATATTTAAAAGTGCAAGAGCCAAATTCTTCAGGGTCTTCTTCATCTTGAGCGCCAAGAACAGATAGCTCTGGAGACTGGGCTCCCTTTACCTCTTGTGCTCCCATTACTTCTGAAGGGAAAGGATTTTGGGAAACATAACCAGACGGCAATGCTAGGTTAATTTCAACATCAGCTAAAGCCACACTGCAGTTACTCCAAAGCGGCTCAAAAGAAGGGGTATCTTCTTCCTCTTGGGGAATTAAACCCAAAGAATCGGCTGTAAAAAAGCCCTCCTCATCATTAGAAAACACAGGGTGGTTTATTCTTAAGTCATTAATAATTTCTTGAATTCTACTTTCGTCTTGGCAGGTATAAAAACTTACCTTGTAGCTATTGTTTTGAAACTGTTTCCCAAGAGGGACTAAAAATGTCTCACCGCTATCAAGTTTAAAAACATAATCTTCTATTGGCTTTTCTTCTCCTCCTAGCTCTAACTTGACTCTTATGAACTTTCCAGGGCCTGATGGGTCAATCAAAGAATAGCTCTCATAACCAGGAATATTTGGCCCAAAAAAAGCAAGGGAAAGATATTTTTCTGGATCAGGGGTAAAAGATGTTTGCTTGGTCAGGTCATTCAAAACAATATCAGGGGGATCAAAAGGATTGTTTTCAGGATCTTCCTCAATAAGCAGTCCATTACCTGCTGTTAGAGGCGTAATTTGGCCAAGAGACCCCCTCTTTAGACGAACTACGTCAAAATCATACCTCCGTTCATAATCAGCATCTTCTGGGCCAGCAACACCAAAAGTGATGGTAATTTGAGAGCCAGCGTTGATATTGGGAATTCCAATTTTATAATCAAGCCAAAGGCCCAAAGGGCCTTCAATTTCTTTTCTTTGACCTCCAAATTCAACAAATCCCTTCGAATCACCAGAAGCATTTCTGGCATAAAACTCAAGAACATAGGGGCCGCTGTATTGAGGGTCATCAGGAATAGTAATTGTTTGAGAAATTGTCCCTCCTTGTCTTCCCGGTTTCCATTTAAGGCGAGCTGCAACCCCATTAAATTCCGTTATCATTGCTTCTGGCATTTGGGGGGGCGGACATTGATAATAAGAACCCCATTCTTTACAACCGCCCATTTTAATTCCCCTTTTAACCGCAATATCGTCTGCAGAAACAGCAATATTTTTTTCAAACTCACCAGTCACAGCAACATATTCCCAAGGACCATTTTCTTCCCAATCTTCAAAAAGATAGCTCGCGCCTGGCCCTGAAGAGACAATGCCAGTATATTTTTCAAAGCTGGGATTTTTAATGAGGCCAGAGACAACTTCATCGTAAGAAGGAGGAGGTGGTGAAGGCGGTGAAGGCGGCAAAGGCAACATTTCAGGACCAATAAGAAGAAAATTGTTAATAGCTTTGGCAAGGAGAAGAGATAGTTTAGAATTAGGAAAAGAAATGGAACAAAATAAAACAGCTGTAAGGAGAATCAAGACCACGATTAAAGGAAAAATCCTGGATTTAAAAAGTTTAGTGATCCTGGAAAAATTTAGCTTCATTATACTTTTATTTTAGCAAGAAAAAAGGAAATTGAAAAGAAGCGTCCTGCTCCGCGGTACCGCGGAGCGCCCAAAGAACTCTCTAAAAAATTCCAAGATTAAAATCTAGATGCTATAATTAAAATATGAAAAAACACGCTAAAGAAATTTTAATCTTTTTCTTGATATTTCTAGTTCTTGTTTTTTTGCGCTTATATTTATTGGATTTACGGCCTCTTCATCATGACGAAGGGGTTCATGGAAATTTTATCTTGAAACTTATAGAATTAGGTTTTTATAAATATAATCCTTCTTACTTCCACGGCCCCTTTCTTTATTACGCCTCTCTTCTTGGTCTTAAAATTTTTGGCCCCACTCCCCTTGGTCTTAGAATAACGCCTGTCTTTTTTGGCTTTTTAACCTTTCTTCTGTTGTTTTTTCTTAGAAAGTACTACTCTTTTTTGTCCTTTGTCATTGTTTGTTTGTTTTATGTCCTCTCCCCTTCTATTTCTTATTACTCAAGGTCTCTGCACCATGAAACGTTTTTTGTATTTTTTATTCTTGCCTTTTATGTTTCTTTGATTTACTTCTTGGGAGAGAAAAAGCCGCTTTTTCTGTATCTAGCAGCGGCTTTTTTTGCTTTTATCTTGACTGAAAAAGAAAATTTTTATATTGTTGCGTTTATCTTTTTTTCTTATTTTTTTCTTGCCAATAAAATTCCCTTTTTAAAAGGGGTGGAAAAGATAAATTTTTGCGAAATTTTTAAAAAATTTCGCAAAGAGATTTTTTGTTCCTTTATCTTATTTTTATTTATTGTAATTACTCTTTATTCAAACTTTTTTAAAGACCTTTCTATAATTTCTGATATTGTGATAGCGCCTTTTAAATGGTTCTACATTGGCACAAGCGATGTCCAAGGTCACAATAAACCATTTTATTATTTTCCTTCCCTTTTATTTAAATACGAGCTTCCAATTCTGTTTTTTGGCTTCTTGGGCATTATTTACTCCCTTAAAAAAAGAAAAAATCTGCTTCTTTCGTGGTGGGCGGTTTTAACTATTCTAATCTATTCTCTTTTCCCCTACAAAACTCCCTGGCTTATTATTAACCTAACCCTGCCCCTTATTCTTTTGTCAGGATATGGAATAGCGATCTTTTTAAAAAACAAGACGCTGAAAATTGTTCTTGCCCTTCTCTTGATAATTTCTTTTATTTATCTTTTTTATCAGCATATTCAGGTGAATTTTATAAAATACGCGGATCCTAAAAATGATTTTGCTTATGCCCAAACAACCAATGATATAAAATGGGTCATGGAAAAAATTAAAAATTCTGGCTATAAAAAAGTCGCCATTATTGGCGGTAAAAGCTATTGGCCGCTTCCGTTTTATCTATATGACTACAATGTTTTGTACGGTCAATTAAGCGTTTTTAAAAACCTGGAAGATTATGACATTCTAATCACGCGCAAGAGTACTAAAATCCCGGCAGAAATCGCTAAAAAGTACAGAGCCTATAATTTTGAGTTAAGACCAAATGTGTGGCTAAAGCTATACATTGAAAAATAAGCTGAATTTAAGTTTTTTAAAAAATATCTGGGATTCTTCCCGGATATTTTATTAAAAACTGTCTCTCAGTGCACTCTCTATAAGCAGAATATTTAAAATCGAAATGGAAAAGGAAAAGGAAATGGTGGCCGGGGGGATGAAGATGGAAATGGGGATGGGGATGGGGATAGGGATAGGGATGGGGATAAAGATGGAGATGGAGACGGGGATGGCATCGGGGCCGGGGAACAAGCGCCATTTATACAGGGGCCAGCGCATACAATACTCTCACCTTCAACATATACACCATTGCAATAAAACTCCCACAGCTCACAATGACTTCCAGGATAATTATTAAGATCGCTTTGCATACAATCTTGGCGCCATCTCCAGGGAGCAATATTATTCACAAGAACACAATAATCTGTTTCTGTTTTTGGGCTTTCGCCGTCACTTGGGTCTGTGCCTGTAGTGGTGCCTCGAGTCTCGTAAACCTTTCCGCCATCACTGTCAGTACAATCTCTCTCAGGATCAGGACGGCAAGCTCCACTTCCACAAACTTTTGGGTTACCGTTTCTATCCCGAAACGCACCGCAATCTTGGGATGTTTGAGAGACTCTCGGGGCTTGCTGAGAGCTACAATAATATTCAACTAAAATATGTTTGGTGGAACAGTAATCCTCTCCATAATCATATGATGAACTTGCATGTCCCCTTTCATTATAATTCAGATAGTAGTTGGTTGTTGCCCCGCCAGAACCATCTGAATCAGTGCATGCAGGAGATGCGATTGGCGAGGGGGACGACGTTGGCGAGGAAGATATACCTGGCACTGCCTCTGAAAAGCCTGTTTGTGGTGCTGGCCGAGAAATCTCTACATAAAAAAAATAAAAATTGTTAATAGCTTTAGCAAGGAGAGAGGATGTTTTAGAGGCAGGAAAGAAAAGAACAAGGATTAAAACGCAAATAAGAATGACAAGGATAATAAGAAGTGGAAAAATCCTGCTTTTAAGAAGTTTGATAACTTCAGGAAGTTTTGGCGCCATTTTTTTCTTTTATCATAAAAAGATGGTGTTTGCAAGTATCCCATGTGCTAGCGAGCATTCCTAAAAATATTTTATAAAATAATACTATAAATTAGTTATGGAGCTGGTAAAGAAGTTGGTGAAGGGGCTGACGAAGGCTCAACACAAATTTTGTTCAGAGTTTCTCGTCTCACGCCCAAATATTTACCTTGGGTTTTAATAATAATGCAGCCAGCTCTAACCTGGGGCACTGCTGAGCCAACAGAAACAGTTCTTGTTGTCTCATCTTGCTCGCCATCATTGTCAGTAACTCTTAGCCGCACTGTGTATTCCCCCTCTGTGTCATATGTGCAAATACCGGGGTCGGTGACTGAATAACGGGTGGTGTGATCATAAGCACCATCATCTTTGCAATCATACTCATATAAACTAATCTCTGGGGAATCGCCACGATCATCATTATCATGAGAAGCGGAAGCATCAAAACCAACTGACAATGGCGCGTTGCCGCTTGCGGGATTTGGCGAAAAGACAGCAGTTGGCGGCTGGGTTTCCGATGGGTTGTACCAAATATCAAGCTTCAAGCCATGGCCAGCATATTTTGTCTTGTATCTTGTTGAATCATCTTTCGAACCAGCGTACAATTTTAACCCTTCGTTTAACAACCCATTGGAAATATCAACAGAAATATGTTGATTGCATTTTTCTTCAAGCCAACCCCAGTGGTGCGTATCCCGGTAATCATTGCCCTCCTCACCTTGACAGCCGGTTGTAAACCATCCCCACGGATCATGAATAATTGCCCACAGAGGATTTTTCATGCTAGTAATCCCCTGTTTAACCCTTTCGTTCCAATCTTTTTGCCACCAAAGACCCCCAAAATCATCTACCCACATATCTTCGACAACTACTTTTGTGATGTTTTGATATCCCATATTTTCTAACTGAGCCTTTAAATCCCAGTTTTCACTTCCAAGCCACGTTCCAACCTCTCCAGTATAAAAACTGCAACCTGTTACCCCATCTAATTCAGAGGGGGGCTTCCTACCCATATCACTATCAAGCAGATTTTGAGGGCAGACAACCACGCCTCGAGCTACCCGCCCTCCTTGGGCAAAAACTTCGTTTCCAAAAATATTATTAAGGAAATCTTTTCCTTTTTCTGTCAAATCCGCGACTTTTTTATTTACATTTTCCCAAAAAATACTGGTTTCCTCTGCTTCTTCAAAGTCCAAATCAGTTACCCGCCACCTGGCACCATTTGTTAAATCATTCCAATTATCAAAATTACTAAAATCTTCCATCTCATGCCTGCAATCATCCCAGTTATCTTCAATATGACAATAGCCAATCCCACCTTCTTCTGGAGGTTTATCCTTAACAATGTCATACCACTTATAATAAACGTTCTGAAAACCAGATTCTGCGGCTTGATAAGCAATTTCTGATTGTTTTACAAGAGTAGATGAAGTAAGTTGCTTTAAAATTAATATAGTTAAGTTCAAAACTGCAACAAGAGCAATACCAACAACAAGAACAACTATAAAAAGAGAAATTCCTTTTTGGTTTTTAAAGTAATTTTTAACCATATATCATTCTCCTTCTTCTTGGCCAGTTATAAGATGGCGTGTAGAAACAGTCGTCTGAAGGCTTATTTCTGTCTTTTCTTTGGCAGTGGGACCACCTATACTTGCTTTTATAGTAATAGTAACTCTAGGATGTTCATAATCTGCTGTTCCAACTTCAGGTTCTTTTTTTGGTAAAATATAGAAATT